>JAGWIE010000212.1 GCA_028866445.1 Rhodospirillales bacterium
GTGAAGCTGTACCGCAAGCTGGCGGTGGGTGTGACGGTGGCGTATATCGGTTCAATTGTGCTGAATATTGCGCAGATTATTTATTATAAATGGGACCGTCCGGTGATGGCCGCTATCGGCACCATTTTTCTGGTGCTGGTGTCGCCAATGTTGTTTCTGATGTGGCGGGACTTTCGGCGCAGCCGCTGGCTGGACCCGGCTTCTTTGCCCAGCGAGTGGGAGATCGCGGCGATCCGCGACCCCAAATCCATCAATTATCGGCCGCCGAAGGTGAAGAAGCGCAAGTAAAAATTTAAAATGGAAATGAACCGGCACAAAGCAAAAAGCCAGCTTCCGGGTAACCGGCCATATGGTATGCCGGGCAATGCGCGGTTTGCCGGTGCCGGTGTTGCCATTGGCATTATATTTATCGTCATCAATCTGGCGGCAAACTACTCGGTTTATACCAATGTGCCGGGAAGCTATTTTGGCGTTATCGAAGTCGTCCTGATTCCTCTGGGAGTATTGTGCGGGCTGCTGGCGCTTCTGCTCAATACCGGCAAGCTGATCATCATCAAGCTGTATCGGAAGCTCGCCATGCTCGTCAGCGTTGGGTACGTGGGCGTGATTCTGCTGAATATTGCGCAGATTATTTATTATAAATGGGACCGTCCGGTGATGGCGGTCATTTGCACCATTATTCTGCTGCTGGTGTCGCCGATACTGTTTCTCATGTGGCGGGACTTTCGGCGCAGCCGCTGGCTGGACCCGGCTTCTCTGCCCAGCGAGTGGGAGATTGCGGCGATCCGTGACCCCAAATCCATCAATTACCGGCCGCCGAAGGTGAAGAAGCGCAAATAGGCTGCTGGCGCGAGCGGTACGCAAGGCGGTTCTGCTATAGCTGACCTTGCCAGGGACGGTAAAAAGGACAATCTACGCTGGAGGTATCAGGACCGTTTAGGTCCGCTTTGCGGATGAGGATTGAGAGATGTTTATCGAGACCGAAGGCACGCCCAACCCGGCGACGTTGAAATTCCTGCCAGGGCAGCCGATTCTGGGCGATAAGACGGCGGATTTCCCGGATGCGGATGCGGCACTGGTTTCGCCTTTGGCTGAGGCGCTGTTTGGGCTGAACGGGGTTACCCGGGTGTTCCTGGGCGGGGATTTTGTGACCGTGACCAAGGATGCGGGCACGGAGTGGCAGGCGCTGAAGCCGCAGATTCTGGGTATGCTGATGGAGCATCTGGTGGCGGGCAAGCCGATTTTACGTGAAGGCATGGTGCTGGAAGCAGAGGATGTGGACCCGGCGGACCAGGAGATTGTGGACCAGATTAAAGACCTGCTGGATACGCGCATTCGCCCCGCCGTGGCGGGCGATGGCGGGGATATTATTTTCCGTGGTTTTCGCAACGGCGTCGTGAGCCTGCGGATGCAGGGCGCTTGTGCGGGCTGCCCATCCTCCACCGCCACGCTAAAGCACGGGATTGAGAACATGCTGAAGCACTATATTCCGGAGGTTACCTCGGTTACACAGGCCGCGTAACCTTCAGGAGGCGGCAGGATGGCTCTGGATGACGCGGCGCTGGATACGCTGTTCCGCAATGCGCGCACACATTCCTGGTTCAGCGATGCGCCGGTTGCCGATGATGACCTGAAGGCGCTGTATGAGCTGGCGAAAATGGGGCCGAGCTCGGCCAATTGCTCCCCCGCGCGGTTTCTGTTCATCCGCACGCCAGAGGGCAAGGCGCTGCTGCGGCCATGCCTTTCAGCCGGGAATATTGAGCCGGTGATGGCCGCCCCGGTGACGGTGGTGGTGGCGTTCGACCCGCAATTCTACCTGAAACTGCCGGAGCTTTATCCGGGTGTGGATGCCAAGCCCTGGTTTGCTGGCAACCCGGATTTGGCGGAGGAAACCGCGATGCGAAATTCCTCGCTCCAGGGTGCGTATTTTTTGCTGGCCGCAAGGGCGATGGGCTTTGCCACGGGGGCAATGTCTGGCTTTGACCGCGCCAAGCTGGACCGGGCGTTTTTTGCGGGCAAAAGCTGGAAGGCCAATTTCCTGATCAATCTTGGCTATCCGAAGCCAGATGAGGAATTGCCGCCGCGCCTGCCGCGTTTGGCTTTCGAGGAAGCGGCTGAGTTCGCGTGAGCCTGGTCGCACTTGATGCCTCCGGCCCGCGCGCCGGGTTGGCGCTGCTGGCGGCGGATGGCGCGGTGCAGGGGCGCTGGAATGCGCCATTGAAGCCGGGATTGATCGAAACCCTGCCAATGTTACTGGCCGAGGCCGCGCGGGGGCAGGAGATTACCGATATTGCGATTTGCACCGGGCCGGGGAGTTTCACCGGCCTGCGGACCTCGATTGCCCTGGCGCAGGGATTTGCCGCGGGGTTGGGGGTGCCGGTTTGGGGCGTTACCGCGTTTGAAGCTTATGCCGAGGCAATGCCGGAGCTTGCCCGTCCACTCTGGGTAGGGATTCGCGCGCGGCGGGGGCGGCTGTTTCTGTTGCGTGAAAGCGGGCCGGAGGCTTTTGCCGATGAGGCTTTGCCTTTGCCGGGAGGGCCGGTGGCCATTGCCGGAGAGGAAGCGGCGTTTCTGGCGGCTTATCTCGCCGCCAAGGGTGGCGATGTGATGCTGACAAGCGCCCGGCTGATAGATGCCGCCTGGGTGGGCCGGGTGGCGCTGAGGCAAAAAGCCGCCGGGCAGGCGCCCGGTGCCGCATTGCCGCTTTATGTGGACCCGCCCGAGGCCAAGCTGCCCGCCGCCGGGCTGCGGCCAGCGCCGGTATGAACGGGATCATCGAAGCGGGGCCCACCCATGCCGCAGCACTGGCGGCGATGCATGAGCTGGCCTTTGCGCAGGAGCCGTGGAACGAGGCGGCATTTGTGGCGTTGCTGAGCCAGCCCGGTATGCTGGCGCTGATTCATGACGCCGATGGATTTATTCTGCTGCGTGCAGTGCTGGACGAGGCGGAGATTCTCACCATCGGCGTGCTGGAAAAACGCCAGGGCATTGGTGCGGCGTTGCTGGCCGAGGGCTTACGCCGGGTGCGGGAAAATGGCGTGCGGGTGGTGCATTTGGAAGTGGCCACCAGCAACGCGCCGGCACTGGCACTTTATAAAAAATGTGGCTTTGTGCCCAGCGGCTTACGCAAAGCCTATTATAACAATGGCGGCGATGCGCTGATGCTGCGCCTGGATATGGCCACGCCGGTGGCGCATCGGTCATGAAAATTTATCTTTGGCTGAGAGTCGGATGATGGAGAGTGACGCATGGATCAGGTAAACCGCTCCGGCCAGCACGCGCGCCCGGCTTTCCGCCGCGCCGTGGTAGATCTCGGCTCCAACTCCGTCCGGCTTGTGGTTTATGAGGGCGAGCTGCGAAACCCGTTGCAGATTTTTAACGAAAAAGCGGTGGTGCGGCTGGCCAAGGGCATGACCAGTACGGGGCGTTTGAAAGACGACGCGCTGGCCCAGGCGGAGACGGTGCTGCACCGCTATGCCGC
>JAGWIE010000213.1 GCA_028866445.1 Rhodospirillales bacterium
CCCCTCCCCGGCTACCACCGGGGAGGGATTTCGCGCATAGGGTGACCACATGAGAATCCGCCCCTTCCGCCTTACCGTCCTGGGCCTCAGCCTGCTAATTCCCGCCGCGCTTTGCGCGGTTGTTTTGTTTCTGGTGGTCTATTCGGGCCAGGCCATCGTCTTCAATGGATTACGGTTTTTGACCCAGGTTAGCTGGAACCTCGGCGACCTTTATGACGATCCGGTTATGGTGCATGGCATTCAAGTGCCCTCTGGTGCCGATTACGGCATACTTGTGTTCATCGCGGGTACGCTGGCCTCATCCGCCATTGCCATTGTCATCGCCGTGCCGCTGGCCATGGGTGCCGCCATCTTCCTGGCGGAAATTATCCCCGCCAAAATCCGCCCGGCCTTGTCCATGCTGGTGGAACTCATCGCCGTGGTGCCCTCGGTTGTGTTCGGCCTCTGGGGCATTGCGGTGCTGGTGCCTTTCATTGGTCGTTACCTTTCCCCAAACGGCAGCGGCTATGGCCTGCTTGCCGCCTCCATTGTTCTGGCGCTGATGATCACCCCAATTATCGCGTCCACCTTGCTTGATGCGCTGCTGCAAGTCCCCCGGGAAAATCGTGAATCCGCCTTCGCCCTTGGTGCCACCCATTTTGAGGTGGTGATGAAAGCGGTGATGCCGATGGTTCGCACAACTCTTATCGGCGGCATCGTGCTGGCGCTTGGCCGCGCGCTTGGTGAAACAATGGCCGTGTTGATGGTCTCCGGCGGTGGCCTCAATATCTTGCCAACCTCGCTTTTCTCGCCGATTTCCACCATCGCCTCCTTTATCGCCAGCCAGTTGGATAGCGCCGAGACAGACCCGACCAACATGTCCGTCCGCGCCCTGGCCGAGATCGCATTGGTGCTGTTCGTTATAACCTTGGCGGTAAATGCCTGTGCCAAGCTTTTGTCATCGGGGGTCCTTCGTGTCCGCAAACGCGCTTAAATCGCCCCGCACGGCGCAGGAATTGCGCCGCATCATCACTGGCAAAATCGGCTGGGCCCTCTGCGGTGCCGCTTTGCTTCTCGTTATCGGCCCGTTGATCGATATCGTCGGCGTCGTCACCTGGCACGGCATCGCCGCGTTTTCTCCGCACCTGTTCACCGAAAACACCACCGGCCCAAACGGTGGTTTGGCCAATGCAATTGAGGGCACGATTTTAATCACGCTCCTCGCCATGCTTATTGCCATTCCGCTTGGCGTCGGTGCCGGTATCCATCTTTCGGAATACGGGCGGGGTAAATTCGCCAGCGCTACCCGCTTCATGTCAGACACGCTCACCGGCACCCCCTCCATCGTGCTCGGCTATTTCTCCTATATCGTGATGATTATCGGCTTCGGCTGGGGCTTCTCGCTCGCCGCCGCATCCATCACTATCGCCATCCTCATCGTGCCCTATCTGGCCCGAATTACAGAACTTTCCCTGCAGCAAGTGCCGAACCCCATGCGCGAGGCTGCCTATGCGCTCGGCGCCAAAGACTCCACCGTGGTGTTTAAGGTTGTGCTGCCAGCCGCCTCCTCGGGCGTGATGACCGGCGCATTGCTCGCCCTGGCCATTTCCGTGGGTGAAACCGCCCCGTTAATCTATACGGCCGGATGGTCAAACTATGGCTGGAACGGGCACTTCACGCATGAGCCTGTCGCCTATCTCACTTACGTGATCTGGACATTCATCGACCAGCCGGATGCGAAATCTCATGCCCTAGCTTTTGCCGCGGCTTTCCTGGTCATGCTGGTAGTGCTGGCGATCAATATCGGCGTTCGCCTTACCGTCCGCCGGAAAAAATTCGTCTAATTACAAAAAGCCTTCCCGGGTATTCCGGAAAGGCTTTTTGCTTGCTTATGCGCCTGCGCGTGCCAGGCTGGCGGAGATTGCGGCCTCAGCGGCGGAACGGTCTGCCCAACCGGTCACCTTCACCCATTTGCCTTTTTCGAGATCCTTATAATGCTCGAAAAAATGCTTGATCACATCGCGCGTAATGGCGGGCAACTCAGCTACTTCATTCACGCCTGAAAACTGCGGGTGCACCTTGTCGTGCGGAACGCAGATAATCTTCTCATCCTGGCCAGATTCATCTTCCATCTGCAACATGCCAATCGGCCTGCAGCGGATCACTGCACCCGGAACAACGGCGGCGGGCAGCAGCACCAGCGCGTCAGCAGGGTCGCCGTCATCAGCCAGGGTTCCTGGGATGAAACCGTAAGCGGCAGGGTAGGTCATGGGCGTAAACACCACGCGGTCCACCACCAATGCGCCGCTATCCTTGTCCACTTCATACTTCACACCTGAACCGGCGGGAATTTCCACCACCACGTTCACATCGTGCGGCACATCCTTGCCCGGTGACAGCTTGCTTAAATCCATGCTCCAGAACTCCCTGATAGAAGGCTGCCCGCCTATAGCCCGGCGGCACCCGGCTGGCCAGTATATGCCAATCTGGTGGTTGACGCCGGGCACCTTCCTCTTAAAAGCATGGCTCAGCAGGGCGCTGGTAGCTCAATGGTTAGAGCGGACCGCTCATAACGGTTTGGTTGGGGGTTCGAGTCCCTCCCGGCGCACCATGCTTTTAGGCATATTTGCACATATAACTCCGCTTTTGACGTAAGCCGCGGATCACGTCAGGTTGGCACATGAAGGTTTTGTTAATTGAAGACGATCCGGTAGCCGCCGCCAATTTTCGCGCCGGGTTAGCGCCGGAAGGGCATGAGGTTCAGGTGGCCGAAGATGGCCGGGCCGGACTTTTGGCCGCCGCCTCGGCCGATTTTGATGTGCTCGTTATCGATCGTTTGCTTCCTGGTTTAGATGGCTTGGCCGTACTGCAAATGCTGCGCGCCGCGGGTATTCAAACGCCTGCCCTGTTTCTCACCGCGTTGGGCAGTCTGGATGACCGGCTGGTCGGTCTGCGCGCGGGGGGCGACGACTACATGGTCAAACCTTATGCGATCTCCGAGCTCGCCGCCCGCTTGATCGCGCTCTCCCGCCGTGCGCGCACGCCCGCTCGGCAGATGCGGCTGAAGCTTGCCGACCTGGAACTTGATCGCACCACGCGCACCTTTTGGAGGGCGGGGCAAAAGATTGAGCTTAAACCACGCGAATACGAGGTTTTGGAATATTTGTTTCGTCACCGTGGTGAAGTCGTCACAAAAACGATGCTGTTGGAGGATGTGTGGGGTTTCCACTTCACGCCGCAAGCCAGTTTGGTGGAAGCACAAATCAGCCGCTTGCGGGCGAAGATAGACCAAGGCTTTTCACCACAGCTCATCCATACATATCGTGGCGCCGGGTACAAACTTGACGAGGCTTGAAAGTTGGGTCCGCTCGCTTTGGCGCATTTCCGGTTTCCGGCTGGCATTGTTCGGCGCGCTGGCCTCGCTGGCAGGAAC
>JAGWIE010000214.1 GCA_028866445.1 Rhodospirillales bacterium
CGGGCTTTGGGCATGGTGATGAGCCTGCCGGAAGGCGATCGCTACTCCATGAGCAAGCTGAAATTGCTCCAGCAGCTCACTATGGCCATGGGTGGCCGTGCGGCGGAAGAACTGGTGTTTGGGCCGGATAAGGTTTCCAACGGTGCGTCTGGGGATATCAAAATGGCGACCGACACCACCCGGCGGATGGTTTCCGAATGGGGCATGTCAGAGAAACTAGGCATGGTTTCCTATGTGGATAATGGCCAGGAAGTATTTTTGGGCCATTCCATGGGTGGGGCCAAGAATGTATCCGAGGCGACGGCGCGTGAAATTGACGATGAAGTGCGCCGGATTATTGACCATGCCTATGCCGAGGCGAAGCGTATTCTTACGGAACGCAGCGAGGATTTGGAGCGTCTGGCCCAAGGGTTGCTGGAATACGAAACCCTTTCCGGTGATGAAATCCAGATGGTGCTGCGCGGGGAAAAGATTGTCCGCAAGGTAGTGGATGAACCGATGCCGGACAGTAACCGCCGGGGTTCTGTGCCCACAGCGGCACCTAAACCGGAAGCGCCTGGTCTGGGGCAGGTTCCAGCTTAATTAAATGGTTAAATAAACCCTTCCGCTAAACTGGAAGGGTTTATTTTTCAGGTGGGGAAGGTGCCGTCCCTTACCTCGGCTACAAAATCGGCAAGGGCAACGGTTATCAGGCTGGCGCCATCCATATATTTTTTTGCGAATGATGGCGCGTGGCCGGGGGTAAGACCTAGTACGTCATGCAACACCAGCACCTGCGCATCCGTTCCCGGCCCGGCACCAATACCGATGGTGGGGATGGGCAGTTTCGTGGTGATTTCCGCGGCCAGTTCTGAGGGAATGGCTTCCATCAGCAATAATCTTGCTCCGGCATCGACCAGCGCCCGCGCATCCTCAAGCAGTTGCGCTGCGGCCTCTGGCGTTTTGCCCTGGCGTTTAAAGCCGCCGATCTGGCGCACATGCTGGGGTGTTAGCCCGATATGGGCGCAAACCGGCACAGCGCGGCGGGAGAGGAAGGCAACGGTCTCCACCATCGTGGCACCGCCTTCGACCTTTACGATCTGCGCGCCGGCCTTCAGCAGCCGCGCACAGGCAGCAAAGGCCTGCGCAGGGCTTTCCTCGAAACTGCCAAAAGGCAGGTCGGCCATGACCAGCGGTTTGGAGACAGCTTTGGCAACGATGGCAGTGTGATATTCCATCTGATCCAGGCTGACGCGCAGCGTGTCGGCTTCGCCGCCCACGACCATGCCGAGAGAATCGCCGACCAGTAGCGCATCGACTCCCGCCGCCTCAGCAAGCCGTGCGGCGGTGGAGTCATAGGCGGTGATCATCGCCAATTTCCGGCCTTCGCGCTTTGCCTTGTCCCAGGCGCTCAGCGTTCTGCTCATTTTAAACTCCTTCAGCTAGGGCGGCACGGGCGGCTAAGGCCAGGGCGAAAGCCACCGCTTGGGCGCGGATTTCGTCGCGGCTGCCCGTGAAAAGCCGGTGCTCAACAATGCTGCCGGCGGCCGAAGCCAGACCAAACCAGACGGTTCCAACCGGTTTTTCCGCGCTGCCGCCATCTGGTCCGGCAATGCCGGTAACAGAGATAGCTGCATTTGTGCCCGCGCGGGTGCGCGCCCCTTCCGCCATGGTCCGCGCAACCTCAGCCGAGACCGCGCCATGCGCGGCCAGCATGGCCTCAGGTACACCCAGCATCTCGGTTTTCGCCGCGTTGGCATAGGTTACGAAGCCGTGGGTAAACACAGACGAGGAACCGGGAATCGCGGTGATGGCACCGGCCACCAGCCCGCCCGTGCAGCTTTCCGCCGTGGCCAGGGTCATGTGTCTGGCTTTATAAAGTGCGGTTAGTTCGGCGGCGTTCATAGCGGTAACATCCTGTGCAGGATCAATAATGCGGCCAACGCGAGCAGTCCGGCGATGATATCGTCACCCATGATGCCGAATTCATCCCGGCGGCGGTCTGCCCAACTCACCGGCCATGGCTTCCAGATGTCAAACAGCCGGAACAGCGCAAAGGCGGCCAACGCGCCCCAGGGGTTAAAGTTGCGCAGGGCCAGCAGCGGAATCATCTGCCCTGCGATTTCGTCGATCACGATCCAGCCTGGGTCGATGCTTGCCTCGGGCAACTGACGAATGGCGTAGAGACCGATTGAGGTGGCCAGAAAAATACCCGCCAGCAACCAAAAATGTCCGGCGGTTAACAACAGAGCGCCGATAGCAAGCCCGACCAGCGAGCCGAATGTGCCCGGCGCTTTTGGGGCCCAGCCCGAGCCGAAGCCCGCGGCGATGAAGCGCCAGGGGGTTATGGTTGTTGTAGCCATTTGGCGACCGGCGAAACGGCCGAGCCAGTAAGCAAGGCGCGGTAGATGGTAATGTTCTCCGAAACACGCTGCACATAGTTGCGGGTCTCGTTGAATGGAATTTCCTCCAGCCAATCAATCATATCCGCCCCGCCGGGGTTGGTGCCGAGTTCAGGGTCGCCGTTCTCGCCCAGCCAGTTGGCGACATTGGTTGGCCCGGCATTATAGGCGGCAATGGCCAGCGGCAGGCAATTGCCGAAATTTCTTATCTCCTGCGCGAGATAGGTCGCACCCAGGGCCATGTTCTGCGTGGGGTCAAACAAATTGTCGGCGGCCAGCCCATATTGCGCGCCTGTGCGCTGCGCGGTGGAGGGAAGCAACTGCATCAGGCCCACAGCTCCGGCACCGGAGATTACAACGGGGTTGAAGCTGCTTTCCTGACGCATGATGCCCAGCGAGATTGAGGGATCAAGGATGGAGGAGGGCGGATTATAAGGGATCGGCCAACCCTCGTTCACCAGCATCTGGCCGGAAACGCCGGCAAGCCGGGCGATAGCGACAGCCGATTGCGGGAAACCCATCCCCAGCGCCAGGCGCGCCGCCATCAACCTGGACTTATCGTCCAGAGCGGTTTGACCAATGCGGTCCAGAAAAATCGTGGCGTCGTGCGGATCGTTCATCTGCACCAGCAACACGGCGGCGCGAGGGAGTTCGCCTAAGCCGAAATCCAAGGCGTCCTGAACTGAAAAATTTGGTTCCGCGACGGATTTTATGCGCTGGGCCAAAATTTGGGGTGACTCACCCAAGGCAAGCGAGGCGAGCTGGCCGTAAAACGTGTCGGGATAAGCAGCGGCGCGGGCATAATCCTGTTGGGCGGCGGCCCCGTTTTCGCTGCGGCCCAGCCAGTAATAGGCGCGGCCTTGGGATATAGCTGCGGTGGAAGAGGAGGCGAGGTCTTGAAACCAGGTTGCGGCCTCCTGCGGTTGATTCAAGAAGCGTAGAAGCAGAAACCCAGCCAGGAAATCGCGGTCGACGATCTGACCGCGCGCCTCGGTTCCGGCAATAGGGGGACTGACGGCGAT
>JAGWIE010000215.1 GCA_028866445.1 Rhodospirillales bacterium
CTGGGCAGCGGTAATATTGGCCGCAACACCACCATCATACGTTCCAATTACCTGTTGCCCGGTAATGAACCCTTCTACGAATTTTCCATGAAGCTGTGGGAAGGATTGGAGCAGGACATTAATTACAACGCGATGGTGAGCCAGCGCGGCATTTATAATCTGTACCATTCGGATCCGCAGCGCGACGCTTATGCAAGGCGCGGTAATTCCATGCTGCTGCATGGCGCGGACGCAGAATTGCTGGACCGCCCGCAACTACGCCGGGAAATTCCGTATCTGAATTACGACAATTCTCGTTTCCCCGTGCAGGGAGCACTGGTGCAGCGTCGCGCGGGCACCGCGCGGCACGATGCCGTGGCCTGGGGCTATGCCCGTGCCGCCGACCAGCGCGGCGTGGATATTATCGAAAATTGTGAAGTGACCGCCATTTTGCAGGAAAACGGCAAGGTGACCGGCGTGGAGACCAATCGCGGCACCATCCGCGCGGGCAAGGTGGCGATGGCGGTGGCGGGCTCTTCCTCGTTGCTGGCGGCGAAGGCCGGGCTACGGCTGCCGATTGAGAGCCATGCCTTGCAGGCGTTCGTGACCGAGGGGCTGAAGCCGTTGATAGATACCGTGATTACCTTCGGCGCCGGGCATTTTTATATCTCGCAGTCGGACAAAGGCGGTTTGGTGTTTGGCGGTGATATTGATGGCTATAATTCCTATGCCCAGCGCGGCAATCTGCCTGTAGTGGAGGATGTGTGCGAAGGCGGCATGGCGCTGATGCCGATGATCGGCCGGGCGCGGCTGCTGCGGAGCTGGGGCGGGATTATGGATATGAGCATGGATGGCTCGCCGATCATCGACAAGACGCCTGTAGAGAATCTCTACGTCAATGCCGGCTGGTGCTATGGCGGCTTCAAGGCCACGCCGGCTTCGGGCTATTGCTTCGCGCATCTCATCGCGCGCGGGGAGCCGCACCCTGTTGCCGCCGCCTACAGGCTGAACCGCTTCGCCGAGGGCAAGCTGATTGACGAAAAGGGAGTCGGCGCGCAGCCGAATCTGCATTAATGCGCATCAAATGTCCGCATTGTGGTGAACGCGGGGTGGAGGAATTCACCTACACCCAGGATGCCGAGCGCACCCGCCCGACAGAAACAGCCACCGAGGCGGAATGGGCGGAATATATTTATCTGCGCGACAATCTCAAAGGCCCGCGCAAGGAATATTGGTATCACGGCGCCGGGTGCCATGCCTGGTTGGTGGTGGAGCGCGATGTTTCAAATCATGACATTCTTGCGGTGACATTGCCATGAGCGGCTACAGGCTTGCTGAAGGCGGGTTGATCGACCGAACCCGCAAGGTAAATTTCAAATTCGACGGCAAGAGTTATGATGGGTTCGCCGGAGATACGCTGGCCTCGGCCCTGCTGGCCAATGGCGTAAAACTCTTTGGCCGCAGCTTCAAATATCATCGCCCGCGCGGCGTGTTCACCTGTGGTTCGGAAGAACCCAACGCGTTGGTGGAATTGCGCACCGGGGCGCATCGCGAACCTAACACCCGCGCCACCATGGTGGAGATTTTCGAAGGGCTGGAAGCTTCCAGCCAGAATCGTGGCTTTTCGCTGAAATATGACCCTCTGGCGGTGAATAATTTGCTAGCACCCTTCCTTTCGGCAGGGTTCTACTACAAAACCTTCATGTGGCCCGCCTCCTTTTGGGAAAAGCTCTACGAGCCTATGATCCGCCGCGCGGCGGGGCTTGGCCGTAATGCTGGGCTGCCGGACCCGGATATTTACGAGAAAACCACGGAATTTTGCGATGTTTTGGTGATTGGCGGAGGCGCGGATGGCATTGCCGCCGCTCGTCAGGCCGCTGTCAATGGCCAGAGCGTCATTCTCTGCGATGAGAACGCGCCGCTTGCCGGTTTGGAACTTCCGGAAACAATCAGCCTTTTTACCCGCACCACGGTGGTTGGCGTTTATGATAGCGGCACCTACGCGGCGTTGGAGCGTGTCACTGACCATTTGCCATCTTCCTCCGCTCCGCGCCAACGGCTTATCCGCATCATCGCCAAGCGCAGCATTCTTGCCACCGGCGCGCAGGAGAGGCCGATTGCCTTTGGCCATAACGACCTGCCGGGTGTGATGCTGAGCGCTGCGGTGGGCGATTACATCACGCGTTATGGCGTGGTGCCGGGCCGCAATATTCTTCTCTACATCAATAACGATGACGCCGCCGCGCTGATTTCCACGCTGCATAAGGCGGGGGTGAATGTCGCCGGTGTGGTGGATGCGCGGCCCCATGGCAGCAACGCGGTGCATGAGGCTGCTCGCGCTGCCAGCGCTCCGGTTTACGCCGGTGCGGCCATCATTCGTGCCATCGGCACGCTGGGCGTTAAAGCCGCCAAAATCCATCTCGCTAATGGCACAGAGATGACCATCCCGTGCGACATCATCGCCACCTCTGGCGGGTTCAACCCCAATCTGGCGCTCACCTCGCATTTTGATGGCAAGCCTGTCTGGGATGCGGAGATTGCCGCCTTCATCCCCGGCAACATGCCGCCCGGTATGAGCGTGGTTGGCAAGGCGGCAGGGCAGGGGATCAATGCGAACATCCAGCCGATTTTCCATTCCGGTTCCGTGCCAGAAAAATCCTTCCTGGATTTGCAGAACGACGTGACGGTGAAAGATGTGAAGCTCGCGGAGCGCGAGGGCTTTGTCTCGGTGGAGCATGTGAAGCGCTACACCACTCTGGGCATGGCGACAGACCAGGGCAAGACCGCGAATGTGAACGCCATCGGCGTGCTGGCGGCAACATTGGGGCGCGGCATTGGCGAGACGGGCACAACACGCTACCGCCCGCCTTACGTGCCGGTGGCGATTGGTGCCTTCGCGGGTGCGCACACGGCCGAACATTTCCGCCCGGCGCGGCTAACGCCGACGCATGAATGGGCGAAGGCCCACGGGGCGGTGTTCGTGGAAACCGGCCCCTGGCTGCGCGCGCAATATTATCCAAAAACAGGTGAGGATTGGCTGGCGGCTGCCCAGCGCGAGGTGAATGCAGTGCGCAATGGTGTGGGCATCTGTGATGTGACCACGCTGGGTAAGATCGACATCCAAGGGCCGGACGCCGCCAAATTCCTCGAATGCGTCTACACCAATAGCTGGACCAATCTTGCCATTGGCAGGGTGCGCTATGGGTTGATGCTGCGCGAGGACGGCATGGCCATGGATGACGGCACCACCGCGCGCCTCGGCGAAACGCATTTCGTGATGACCACCACCACCGCCAATGCCGGGCGGGTGATGCAGCAACTGGAATTCGCCGCCCAGGTGTTGTGGCCAGGGCTTGATGTGTCGCTCATCTCGGTTACAGACCAATGGGGACAGATTGCCGTGGCGGGGCCGCGCGC
>JAGWIE010000216.1 GCA_028866445.1 Rhodospirillales bacterium
AGTTGGTCCGGCGTCATTTCAAATCCGGTTAAAATCTGAATCCCCGCACTGTCCGGCACGGCTGGCAACTCAATCTTCACGGGCTTTGAGCTTGCCGCCGCAACGCTCATATTGCCATCGAATTTCAGCGTAATCTGATAATCTTGTTTTTCGATAATCTGGTTGCCTTTGGTAATGGCCACAAACCAGGGCAGGGTAATTGGTTGGCTGTTATTCGCCGGGCCATTATCTGCGAGGAAGTTGCTGGTGAAGCGCACTTCAAGCAGCCCGGCTTTGTGCTTTTTCTGGTACACGCAATCGCCTGATACGCTGCTGAGCTGTGCGGTGGAAATTTGCGAGGCGACATCGCTCCGGCCGGGGAGAAACAGGGTCACGGTCTGCGCTTGTTGCAGCACCGCCACTTTCGGACAGTAGGTGGTGGGGTCTGCTGGCATCGCGTTGGCCGGGCTGGGTGTGTTAACCGGGCTGGCCATGCTAATCGTGTTGGTTGGGCTGGGTGTGTTAACCGTGTTGGGTGTGTTAACCGTGCTGGCCGACGCGGCCGACGCGGCCGTGCCAGCCGTGCTAACCGTTCGGGGTGCGCCAGCCTTATTAGGCATGTGAACTGGGCCGACAGGATTAATCAGGCTAAAATTAATCCCGCCGCCTCCGCTGGCCGTGTTGTCGGCGCTGCCCGCGCTGGCGGTATTGTCTGCACCGGCTGGGGCGGGCGCAGCAACCGTGCTGGTTGTGCGCAGCGTGCTCTCTTCACCTGCCTTACTGATGATGGCTGCGTGGGTCGTAGTGGTGGTGCTGTTGATCATATGGACTGAGAATCCCGAGCCGCAGGCGGCAAGGCTCAGCAGACATACCAGAGACGCAGCGGGCAGGAGGGCGGATTTGAAATCTTTCATGCCTGCTCCCTTGCCAGATTTTTGCGCCCCGGTCATCTACGCGTATGGCAGTTTACACCGAAGTTACAGACGAGGCGCTGACAGAGTTTCTCTGCCTCTACGAGATTGGCACGCTCACCGCCTTCCGCGGCATTGCCGAGGGGGTGGAGAACAGCAATTACGCGCTGAAAACCAGCCAGGGCGATTTCATCCTCACGCTTTATGAGAAGCGGGTGAACAAGGAAGATCTGCCCTATTTCCTGGGGCTGATGGAGCATTTGCGCGCTCATGGGCTTTCCTGCCCCCAGCCCGTGCGCGCCAGAGATGGGCGCAACCTGCAAGAGCTGGCGGGCAAAATGGCGGCCATCACCACGTTTCTGCCGGGTGTCTGGCCACGGCAGATCCGGGTCGCGCATTGCGAACCACTGGGTGCCGCGCTGGCCAAGCTGCATCTGGCGGGCGAGGGTTTTGCCATGACCCGGCATAATGGCCTCGGCCCAGATGCCTGGGGCCCGCTGTTGGCAAAAAGCCTGCCCCAGGCGGACAACGTGCTGAGCGGGCTGGGGGCGGAGCTGCAAACCTGGCTGGGGCAGATTGAGGCCGAATGGCCAAGCTCACTTCCCAAAGGGCAGATTCATGCCGATTTATTCCCGGATAATGTTTTTTTCCTGGATGGCGGCATTTCCGGGCTGATCGATTTTTACTTCGCCTGCACGGATATTTTGGCCTACGACATCGCGGTTTGCCTGAATGCCTGGTGCTTTGAAAGCCATGCGGAGCTGAATGTCACCCGCTCTCGCGCGCTGCTGCGGGGCTACCAGTCCGTGCGGCCGCTTTCCGCGGCGGAGATTGACGCGCTGCCGGTGCTGGCGCGGGGTGCGGCCATGCGCTTCCTGCTCACCCGGCTTTACGACTGGCTGAACACCCCGCCGGGTGCCCTGGTTACGCCCAAAGACCCGTTGGATTACTACCGCCGCCTGCGTTTTCACTTCGCGGTCTCTGGGGCTGGTGCTTATGGGCTCTGAGGATCAGGAAAACATCGTCGAAATCTGGACGGATGGTGGCTGCAAGCCCAATCCCGGCCCTGGCGGCTGGGCGGCGATTTTAAAATTCAAGGGCACCATTCGGGAGCTTTCCGGCGGCGAGGGGGAAACCACCAATAACCGCATGGAGCTGACAGCCGCCGCCGAGGCGCTGACCGCACTGAAGCGCCCCTGCATCGTGCGCCTGCACACGGATTCGGAATATCTGAAAAACGGCATCACCCGCTGGCATACCGGCTGGGTGCGTAAAAACTGGCGTTCCTCCACGGGCGATCCGGTAAAGAACATGGATCTCTGGAAGCGCATTCTGGAGGCGGTGAAACCCCACCAGATTGAATGGCTGTGGGTGAAGGGCCATTCCGGCGATGCGATGAACGACCGCGCGGACGAGCTGGCCACCGCGGCGCGGGAAAACTTGAAAGCCTCTTGATTTTTTGCCGCCAAGCCCGCATTAAGCGCGCAGGATCGTCCGTATCCTGCGCGTGCCCGTTCTGGGCGCTGCACATTTTCACCATATAACGTTCCGCCCTGGCGTCCTGCCCTGGCGTATCCTGACACAGGATTTTCAATTCCCCATGCATCTCGCCGAACTCAAGGCAAAAACCCCGACTGACCTCTTAGCACTCGCTGAGGAGCTGGAGGTCGAGAACGCATCCTCGCTGCGCAAGCAGGATATCATGTTCGCCATCCTGAAAGCCCATGCCGAGAATGAGCAGGCGATTCATGGTGATGGCACGCTGGAAATCCTGCCCGATGGCTTCGGTTTTCTGCGTAACCCGGAAGCCAACTTCCTGCCCGGCCCGGAAGATATCTATGTCTCCCCGCAGCAGGTGCGCCGCTATGGCCTGCGCACCGGCGACACGGTGGATGGCGAGATTCGCGCGCCGAAGGAAGGTGAGCGGTATTTCTCGCTGGTGAATGTCGAAAAAATCAATTTCGAATCGCCGGAGGCGGTGAAGCATCGCATCAATTTCGATAACCTCACCCCCCTCTACCCCACCTCGCGCCTGCGCATGGAAGTGGAAGTGCCAGAGCCCACCACCAAGGGCCAGGCCAAAGAGGTTACGGGCCGGGTGATCGACCTGGTTTCCCCCATCGGCAAGGGCCAGCGCGCTCTGGTGGTGGCACCGCCGCGCACCGGCAAAACCGTGATGCTGCAAAACATTGCCGCGTCCATCTCCGCCAACCACCCGGAAGTGTTCCTGATCGTGCTGCTCATCGATGAGCGGCCTGAGGAAGTGACCGACATGTCCCGCTCTGTAAAGGGCGAGGTTGTGGCCTCCACCTTCGACGAACCGGCCACCCGCCACGTGCAGGTGACGGAAATGGTGCTGGAAAAGGCCAAGCGGCTGGTGGAACACAAGCGCGATGTGGTGATTCTGCTGGACAGCATCACCCGCCTGGCGCGTGCCTACAACACCGTTGTGCCCTCATCCGGCAAGGTGCTCACCGGCGGTGT
>JAGWIE010000217.1 GCA_028866445.1 Rhodospirillales bacterium
AAAACATTCCTGCCATCCAGGCGGTGAAGCAAATAATATGCAGCGCCAAAAACCAATGGAAAAACGGTAACAGGCCAGAATATGTCATGCCAGCACCTCAAAAATTTCATCCAACCGGGTAAACACTGCCTTCGCACCTTCCGCCAGCAAGGCTTCACCATCGCCATGCGGGGCAAAACCATAACACTCCATGCCAGCAGCCACCGCGCCGCGTGTGCCCAGCCTGCTATCTTCCAAAACAATGCAGTGTTCCGGCGGAGTTTTGGCCGATGCGGCGGCCGCCAGAAACACATCCGGCGCGGGTTTTGCCTTGCCACCCTTCGCAATCACGCTGGCGGCGGAAACACATCGTCCCTTGGTTAAATCCGTCAGCCCGCAACGGGAAAATTTCACCGCCATCTCCTCATCGGAAGAGTTTGAGGCCACGCGCCAATCAAATCCCATCGCCGTCACGCGTTTCAGCATTTCATCCGCGCCTGGTATCAGCACAGCCTCCGCCGCCAAGGCTTCAATCAGCTTATTTGCTAAATCCCGCCGCCAGCCATCCGGCAACAATCTGCCAAGCCTGGCCTCAATCATCGGCTGCATGTCGGAAATATTCATGCCCATGAAATGCCGCATCGCATCGCTCGCATCCATCTCCCAACCCAAAGCCGTCATGTCCTGTGCCACCACGCGGGAGGCCACATATTCGCTATCGATCAGCACACCATCACAATCGAAAATAATCAGCTCAGGCAGCACTCAGTCTCTCCCATGCCAGGGGCAATTTTTATGCTCGCCACAAGCCCCTCCACCACGGCACAAACCGGCCTCAGGCGCCCGGCGTACAATCTCCGCCATAGCACGAATAAAATCCGGGTCGTCATTGGCCACCTTGGCACGCACATAAAGCGGCACACCTGCGGCGGCCGCCACATGCCGGTTTTCAATATCCAGCTCCACCAGCGTCTCGATATGGTCAGATACAAACGCGATCGGCACAATCACCAAACCCATTTTATCCGCCCCGGCCTTCTCAATCGCCTGGATGGTGCTTGGCTCCAACCATTTTTGTGGCGTGGCGCGGGACTGATAGCAAACCTGCCACTCTACCTTGGTATCAGCCAGGCGTTTCATCACCGCCGCACTCGTCGCCTCAATCTGCGCCTGGTAGGGGTCGCCTGCCTTCACAATACTCTCCGGCAAGCCGTGCGCCGAGAACAACACCCGCAAGGCCAAACCCGGCTTCTGCGCCATGGCGTCCTCAATTGCCTCGCGCACCAGCGCAGCACTGGCCGCCACATAAGCCGCATCATCAAACCAGCAGCAAATCGTCGCCACTTTCACCACCAGCCCCGCCTCGGCGGCGGCCTCGCGCCAATCGCTCAGGGAAGACCCCGTCGTGGTGGTGGAAAATTGCGGGTAGAGCGGCAGCAGTATAACCCTGTCCGGTGCCCAGGCTTTCACCTCGCGCATTGTCTCCCGCGCAAACGGGTGCCAATAGCGCATAGCGATAAAGCAGCGATAATCCGGCCCCAGAACCGCCTCCAGCGCGCTTGCCTGGCCTTGCGTCAGCTCCAGCAGAGGGGATTTGCCGCCCATCAACTGATAATTCGCATAAGCGGCCTTGGCAGAGGACGCCGCAATCAACCGCGAAAGCCAAAGCCTGATAAACCAAGGGGCGCGGATAATTGCCTTATCCGAAAATAAATTCACCCTGAACGGTTTTATCGCCGCCGCATTGTCCGGGCCGCCAAGGTTAAACAGAACAATCGCCGTCCTCATCCTTGCCTCACCAGTTCAACCAGCCGTTTTACATGCGCCTCCGGCACGTCCGGCGTAATGCCATGTCCGAGATTGAATATATGCGGGTGCCCCCGCATTTCATCCAGCAAGCCCCTTAAAGCCGCCTCCAGCGCCTTCCCCCCCAGCTTCAGCAGCAGCGGGTCCAAATTCCCCTGCAACACCATCCCCGGCGGGCATACAGCCCTTGCTGCGGCAATGCCCGTCACACTATCCAGCCCCAGCGCATCCACACCGGCATTCCGCGCATATTCAGACAGCATCAGCCCCGCCAAACGCGGAAACCCGATAATCTTCACCTCCGGGTACCGGGCCTTCAGCGCCACACCAATTTGCCGGTTCGGCTCAATCACAAATTCGCGAAACTGGCTGGGTGGAAAAATTCCCGCCCAGCTTTCAAACAGCATCACACAATCCGCTCCAGCGTTTATCTGAGCTGAGAGATACTCAATCGTACTCTCCACCAGCACCGCCAGAACATCCCGCACAAAACCCGGATTTTCATAGCCAAGCTGCCGGGTGCGCCCAAATCCGCCACCTTGGCCATCCAGCATATAACACGCCACCGTCGCCGGGCCGCCGGCAAAGCCGATCAACGCCGTCTCCTTCGGCAAAGACTGCCGCAACCGGCTCACCGTCTCAATCACCGGCGCATAAACCCCCGCCGCGCGGCCGGGCATCAATAAACTCACATCCTCAAGCGGCGGCAATCTTGGCCCCTCGCCCTCGGCAAAGCGTAATCCCTGCCCCAAAGCCATCGGCAATATCAAAATATCAGAAAACAATATCGCCGCGTCGAACCCGAATTTCCTGATCGGTTGCAGCGTCACTTCCTCAGCCAGCGCCGGGCTCAGGCATAACGAGATAAAATCCCCCGCCTTTGCCCTCACCTCCCTGTATTCCGGCAGATACCGCCCGGCCTGGCGCATCAGCCAGAGCGGCGGCGGCCATGTTGCATCGCCCGCCAGAACGTCCAGGAATTTCATGCCCACCGCCTAAACCTAATCTTTATTTTTTAAAAGGTAGAGATGAAGTGATTGAACCATGTGGATAACGGGGTTTAACCCTCTCCAGCTTTAAATCCACAAAGTTATCCACAAGAAGAAACCAATGCTAACGCGCTGATTTTTACATATCCCCGCGACTTACCCACAACCAGTACAGCCAGAACCAAAGTTTCGTCCACCGTTCCTCAAATCGCGCCTTTATCCCCGCAACCAAAAAATTCTTCTCCGCATCGCAGAGTTATCCACGCTATGAACCAAATCATGGATACTCATAAGCTGAATATACATCTGATATCCGACGCCACGGGGGATACCCTAACAGCCCTCGCCCGTGCCGCGGTGGCGCAGTTTGATGAAGCCCAGGTCTCCTACCACCGCTGGTCCCTTATCCGCTCCCGGCTTCAGCTTCACCGCGTGCTGGAAGGCATCCAGGCTGAACCCGGCCCGGTACTCTGCTCATTGGTGGACGACGCACTGCGCCATGAGCTGGATGATGCCTGTGCCCGTATGGGCGTGCCCTTGCAACATGTGCTGGACCCGCTGCTGGAAATGCTCCAGGCCCAGTTCGGTTCCCC
>JAGWIE010000218.1 GCA_028866445.1 Rhodospirillales bacterium
TCTGTTGGCGAAGGATTGGGCCGGGCGCGCGGATGGCTTGCCGTTCGTAAACCCGCAACAAGCGGTGATTCTGGCCTCTATCGTGCAGCAGGAAACGCCGCTGAACGGCGACATGCCGCTGATTGCCGCCGTGTATGAAAACCGGCTGCAAGCGGGGATGAAGCTGCAAGCCGACCCGACGGTGATTTTTGCCGCGAGCGGGGGCAGGCAGTCTGGTGGCATGAGCATCACCAGAGCGGATCTGGCGCTTGATTCACCCTATAACACCTATGTTGCCGGGGGGTTGCCGCCAGGGCCTATCTGCTCACCCGGTGTGGCGGCGTTGCAAGCCGTGCTGCACCCGGCGCAAACAAACGCGTTATATTTTGTGGCCGCGGATGATGGCACGCATCGTTCCGTGTTCACGCATTCCTTCAAGGATCAGCTAAGCAATATCCAGCGCCTATTAGGGCAGCGGCAATAGCGCTGATTTAGTTTTTAGCGCCGAAGCCGAGGAAGCCAGCCTGCGGGTTGGGAGTGCCGGTATTGCCTGCGGCAAATGTTGCGCGCGGGGCGGGATTGGCCGCGGCGGGCAGAACCGCGCGGGCCTTATGGCTGTTGGGCTTGCTGGCCGGGGTTTTATCTAAAGTCCAGGGCGTGCCGACAGTGCCGCTTAGCCCTTGCGAGGCCAGCTCGTTACGGGTGCCGAGCAGCAGGAAGGTGATATTATTGCGGTTGAGCGCGATGGAAAGGTCGAGCGGGGTTTCGCCAAACTGATCCTTGGCGGTGATATCAGCACCCCGGCTGACAGCGTCCTGCGCGGAGCCATAATCATTCGCGTTGATGGCGGTGAAAAGTTCCTGCGTGGGGTCGCCGCTTTCAGGTTTCTGCATTTGCGGGCCGGTGGCCGGCGGGGCAATGCTGCCAATACCCGGCAGACCGGCAGGAGCGATGTCAGGTGTAGGTGCTTTAACCTGGGGAGCAGGCGAGCCCGCGATGCCTCCCATGCCCATGCCAGACCCCGTTTCTCCGTTGGTGTTGGCAAGTTGCGCCATGGCCGGAGTTGCGGTGGCACCAAGGGCCAGGCCCAGCACCAAAGAAAGAGCAGATTTCATGCTTTTGCTCTCTAGCTTATGTGTGTTGGCGCGTCTATGTGCCCGGCCCTTTATGCTTTGCCTTTGCTTTTTGCCGCGGCGAGTTCGGCCTGTAGCCGTTCCACCTCCGTGCGGAGGCTGAGAATTTCCTCCTGGTAGTCTTGAAGGCTACGCTGCCCGGCCATGCCTTCAGCGCCTTCGCGGTAGAAGGGCGTGAACAGGCTCATGGCCCGCTCCATCATTTCCATATTCTTGCGGCCTATATCCTCCATGCCGGGGGGGATGAAGGGGCTGAAGGTTTTGCTGACGGTTTCGCGCATGGTTTCCTGCTGGCGCAAGAAATTGGTCATCGCCTGGTCGAGATATTTCGGCATCAGGCCGGGCATGTCGGTTCCGTACACGCCGATGAGCTGCCGCAGGAAATTGGTGGGTAGCAGGGCGTTGCCCTTGCCTTCCTCCTCCACGATGATCTGGGTGAGCACGGAGCGCGTGATGTCGTCGCCATTTTTGGCGTCAAAAACCACGAAATCCCGGTTGTTGCGGACCATCTCCGCCAGATTGTCCAGCGTGATGTAGCTGGATGATTCCGTGTTATAGAGGCGGCGATTGGCGTATTTTTTGACAATCACGGGCTGCGGGTTGGGCTTGTCCGTTTCACTCATGGATTTTTCTTTCATCCCGGTTCGTTGTCGCGCACGGGGCGATATGCTCACCCTGCCATAGAACCACGAAATTTGTGCGCTGCACAGTGCGCCAATATGCTTCGCGTGTAGAGATTTTCTCCGTGGCGCGGTAGACAGGGCAGGCAGGGCGGCAGGAATTTATGGCGCATGGACGAAAATTTGGCCAAGGATTTTGTGGCCGTGTGGCAGAGCGAGCTGACCGCCATGGCGGCGGATCGCGAGTTGCGCGAGGTTTGGGCCGCCATGCTCAACCTGTGGGCGCAGACGGCGAGCGCCGCCGCCGCTTTGCTGCCGCATGAGCCCTCGCCCAGAAGCCCCCGCACCGCTGAGCCGCAGGGGGCCACGCCCGCTGATGCTGCATCTGGGCCTGGCGTGGATGAGGTCCAGCGGCTCAACCGCCGCGTTGCAGAGCTGGAACAGCGTTTGGCAGAATTCATTGAACAACGGGACAGCGCCAGATCTGGCGGCCCTGGTTGAGGAGATTAATCACCAGGACCGGGCGCTGATCGCAGGGATTGCCGCCTACCGCCAGGATAAATATGCGCGTGCGCTGCGTGATGCCCCCGCCATATGGGAAGAAGGCGAGAGCCGGGTGCTGGATTATGGCGGCAGCGGCACGCCGGTGCTGTTCGTGCCCAGCCTTATCAACCGCGCCTATATTCTGGATTTGATGGAAGACGCCTCGATGCTGCGCTGGCTGAGCGCGCAGGGGCTGCACCCGTATCTGCTCGATTGGGGCTGGCCGGGCGAGGCCGAGAGGCAATTCACCCTCACGGATTACATTGCCGGGCGGCTGGAACGCGCCCTGGCGGCGCTGCCCGGCCCGGTGGTGCTGGCAGGGTATTGCATGGGCGGGCTGCTGGCGTTGGCGGCGGCGTTGCGCGCGCCAGCACGGGTGAAGGCGCTGGCCTTGCTGGCCACACCCTGGGATTTTCATGCTGACGACCCGGAGGCGGCGCGGCGCGTGGCGCAGGTTTTGCCCTTCATGGAAGCGGCGATGGGGTTTTCCGGCACGCTGCCGATCGACGCGTTGAACGCCATGTTCGCCATGGTGGACCCGCATGGCGTGGGCGATAAATATCGGGATTTCGCCGGGCAGGACAAAGCCAGCCCCCGCGCGCGGCGCTTTGTGGCGATGGAGGATTGGCTGGCCGATGGCGTGCCGCTGGCAGCCCCGGTGGCGCGGGAGGTGTTCTCCGGCTGGTACGGTGCCAATGCCACCGCGCGGGGCGTGTGGCGCGTAGCGGGGCTGGCGGTGGACCCGGCGGCTTTGAACATGCCGGTTTTTTGCGCGATTCCAGCGAAAGACCGGCTGGTGGCCGCCGCCTCCGCCAGGGCGTTGGCCGCAAAGTTAAAGGATGTGACGGTAATCGAACCCCGGGCCGGGCATATCGGCATGGTGGCGGGCACTTATGCGGAAACGTCATTGTGGCGGCCTTTCGCTGACTGGGTATCCGGCATATCGTAATTTCACGACTACGAGGCTGGAAAAGGAACCAGGACATGGATGATATCGTCATTGTCTCGGCGGCGCGTACCCCCGTCGGCAGCTTTAACGGCGCGTTCAGCGCCACCCCGGCGCATAAGCTGGGCGAGGTGGCGAT
>JAGWIE010000219.1 GCA_028866445.1 Rhodospirillales bacterium
GGGCGGTTTGCCGCCACCACTTTCGTGGGGGCAGGCCACGCCATCCGCCGTGCCGCGTGGCAGGCGGTGGGCGGGTATGACGAGAGTTTCTTCTTCACCTGGGAGGAATATGATTTCTGCCTCGCCGCCATCGCGCGCGGGTGGCGGGTGTTTTATGAGGGCCGGCTGGCGGTGATCCATACACCCGCCGCCGAAGGCCGGTTCCGATGGCAGGAGGCGCGGATGACGCATTTCATCCGCAACCGGCTGGTTATTGCCCGCAAATGGCGGCAGGGTTGGTTGGCCTTGGCACCTTGGCTGCTGGGGTATGGGCTAATCGCGGCGCGGCATGGTTGCTTCCGCGCGGCGTGGGCGGGTTTTTGCCAAGGCTGTGCTGCGCCGGTTGCGGCCCCGTGCAAAATGCCGGGGTCAATGCGCGATTATATCCGCGCTTATGAAACCCGCCAGCGCGGTAATTTGATAACGCGGGTTAAGCTGGAACTGCTCAACCGCCTTCCCGCTTAACCGCCAGCGGGTGATGCGCCTGCACCAGCTTTTGCAGCCGCTCCGCCAGCACATGGGTGTAAATCTCAGTGGTGGCGATATCCGCATGGCCAAGCAGTTTTTGTAAGGCCCGCAAATCCGCTCCATGCGCCAGCAGGTGCGAGGCGAAGGAATGGCGCAGTACATGCGGGGAAAGCCTTGCCGGGTCCAGCCCCGCTTCGAGAGCGCCTTGTTTCAGCAGCAGAGCGAAACCCTGGCGAGTCATGGGCTGAGAAATGTCCCGCCCGGCAAAAAGATAGCGTGCCTTGGCCGGAGAGGCGGCGCGCAAAGCCGCAGCAGCATGGCGGGCGGCGTCCGATAGCGGGATCATGCGTTCCTTGCCGCCTTTGCCTTTAATGAGCAGCATCATCGCATCGGTGGTGAGCGCACTGGCGCGGAGGGAGAGCATCTCCGTGACGCGCAGGCCGGTGGAGTAGAGAATTTCCAGCCCCGCTTGGGCTTTTAGCCCTGGTAGGCCCTCCATGCCGCGCGCGGCATCCAGCAAGGCGTCCACCTCGCTCTCGCTCAAATATTTCGGCAGGGATTTGGGCAGTTTGGGGGCGCTGATCTCGGCGGCGGGGTTATCTTCCCTGACGCCTTCGCGCAGCAAAAACAGGAAAAATTGCTTCAGGGCCGAAAGCCTGCGCGCCTGGGTTCTGGCCGCCATGCCGGAGGTGCCGAGGCTTTGCATATACCCCGCGATGTCTGCCGCGCTGGCCCGGGAAACCTGCTGGGTTCTGCCCAGAAAGCCTGAGAAATCATCCATGTCAGCCTGGTAGGCGGCCAGCGTGTTGGCCGCGGCCCCTCGTTCCGCGGCCAGCATCTCCAAAAAAGCTTCCACGCGGCTATCTGGTATCATCCCGGCTATGTGTTAAGCCTGCCCGCCGATGCCATTCAATAGTCAAACCGCCCCGGACTCCCAGCGCAGCATCGTGCTGGTCGGCCTGATGGGTGCGGGCAAAACCGCCATTGGCAAGCGCCTGGCTGCATTGCTGGGGCTGCCGTTTTACGATGCCGATGAAGAGATTGAGCGCGCGGCGGGCATGAGCATTGCCGAAATCTTCAAAGCCCACGGGGAGAGCGCGTTCCGGGACGGTGAGAAACGGGTGATCCAGCGCCTACTTGCCAATGGGCGCATTGTGCTGGCCACGGGCGGCGGGGCGTTTATGGACCCCGAGACCCGCCTGGCCATTCGCGCGCGCGCAATTTCCGTCTGGCTGCGCTGCCCTATCCCCGTGCTGGTGCGGCGCACCGCCGGGCGCAGCCACCGGCCGCTGCTGAACGCGGGCAACCCGGCTGAAATATTGGAAAAGCTTTCCGCCACGCGCAGCCCGGTTTATGCGTTGGCTGATATCATCGTTGATGGATCAGAGGACCCGCCGCACGTGACCACCGCCAATGTTGCCCGCGCCATCGAAAATTATCAGCCGCCCCGCAAAGTGGAGGTGACGCTTTCCGATGCCAGCTACGATGTGCTGATCGGTGCGGGCCTGTTGGCCAGGGCCGGGGCGCTGATGGCACCGTTATTGCCGCAGCCGCGCTGCTTTATCGTGACTGATGAGAACGTGGCGGCGCTGCATCTGCCCACACTTGCATCCAGCCTGGATGAGGTTGGCATCGCGCATCAGAGCTTCGTGGTGAAACCGGGGGAGGCTTCCAAGAGCTTTGCCTCCTTCCAGGCGTTGATGGACGATCTGCTGGCCGCGAAAATTGACCGCAAAACCACGATCATCGCCCTGGGCGGCGGCGTGGTGGGGGATTTGGCGGGGTTTGCTGCCGCTTCAGCCCTGCGCGGGGTGCCGTTTGTGCAAATCCCCACCTCGCTGCTGGCGCAGGTAGATAGCTCCGTGGGTGGTAAAACCGGCATCAACTCCGTGCACGGCAAAAACCTGATTGGCGCTTTTTACCAGCCGCTGCTGGTGCTGGCTGATACCGGCGTGCTGAACACGCTGCCCCCCCGCGAATGCGCGGCGGGCTATGCCGAGATTGTGAAGACCGGGCTGATCGCCGATGCTGGTTTTTATGCTTGGTGCGAGGCCAATGGCGCCGCCTTGGTGGCGGGGGATAAGGATGCTCAGGCCCGCGCGATCGAGTATGCTGTGCATTTCAAGGCGCGCGTTGTGGGGGATGATGAGCGCGAGACCAAGCCAAATGATGGCCGCGCACTGCTCAATCTCGGCCATACCTTCGCCCATGCACTGGAAGCCGAAACCGGCTATGGCGGCGGTTTGCTGCACGGTGAGGCGGTAGCCACGGGGTTGGTGCTGGCCGCGCATCTCTCAGCGTCTATGGGCCTGGCACCGCAGGAAGATGCGCCGCGCATCGCCCAGCATTTATCCGAAATCGGCCTGCCGGTGCGGATTACGGATCTGCCCGCCGAGCATCTGCTGGCGCATATGAAGCTGGACAAGAAAAATCGTGGCGGCAAGCTGCATTTCGTGCTCACGCGCGGCATCGGCCAGGCGTTTACCAGCGGTGACGTGCCGGAAGAGGCGGTGCGCGCCACGCTGCTCGCGAACGGCGCGGTGTAGGCGTTAGGACTGCGCGTCCGGAGAGAGCACGACACAGCCAGTCGGCCCACCAGAGAGGTGCGAGCAGGCGTTCACGGCCTCTTCGTGCTGAAGCCCAACAAAACGGGCGCGGTATTTGGTGCCGCTGCCAGTGTGTATGCTCATCACCACAGGCCGCGCCCGCGTTAGCACATTGGCACCGGTGAGCTCGGCCATGCCCAGCGCCGCCTGGGCGTTGGAGGAGGTGTTATAAGCCCCAACCTGTATGCCCCAGCTATGACGGCCGGAATTGAAAGCGAC
>JAGWIE010000220.1 GCA_028866445.1 Rhodospirillales bacterium
GCCAAAACGGGCACCACAATGGCGAAATCTTCCGGCTTTATCGGCAGCGGCACATAGGCGCCGTCTATCCCGTGGCGCTTCAGCCAGGTGCCGTGGATTCGGGGGGAGCGGGAATGGGCGACCGGCCAGCCGGTGACACCGGCGAGCCGGGCTGAGCCGGTGAGGAGTCGCATGCGCCAACACCACCACGCTGCCACGCGCTTGCCAAGAGCAGAAGCAGCAGCAACGGCACCAGATGCGCATAGGCCGGGTGCCAGGGCAGCAGCCCAGGGCCGAACCATGCCAGGAAAAACAACAATGGTTCACCGGCTTTAAACCCGCCTTGCGCCAGGCGCTGCTCCACCAGCAAGGCCACGGCCAAGCTGGTGCCCAGCAGATCATACACATGCAGATACGGGCTGGCCAAAGCCGAGAGGATGAGCACAGCCGGGACCGAGCGCATGAACACCCCGGCCAGGATGCAGGCAAGGCTAACCAAGCCTTGAGCGGCAAAGGCGGCATGCAGCCCCGCCAACGGCTTGATGGTGGCGAACACGCTGATCAGCCCGCCGGCGAAATCCCTCGGGTGGCCGGTGAGCAGCACGTTGCTCATGATCGGGCTGGTGAAATGCAAAAACCCTTCCCATGCGGCGGCACCGAAGGCCCAGAGCGAGGCCGCCGCCAGCACTAACGCCGCCAAAGCCGCGTAGGAAAACGCCAATGGCGCGCGGCGCAGCAGATAAAGCGGCAGCACCAGCCCCAATTGCGGCTTGAAACTGGCAACGCCAATGAGCGCTCCGCCGAGACGCGGGCGGTTTTGCGCCAGCAACAGCCCGCCGCCGATGAGTGCCGTCATCAGCGCCGCGTTCTGATGCTCCATGGCGTTTTCCAGCGTCGCCGGGGCCAGCAAAACACCAGCGATAAACCACCAGCTTTTGCCTGCAAGACGCAGCACGCCAGCCAGCAGCAACAAGCTCAACGCATCGAAGCTCAGCACCGCACCCCAGGGCGAAAGCCAGCCAAACGCCGCGGCTATAAGCCCATAGCTCGGCGGGTAGCTCCAGAGATGATAGGGCAATTTGCCATACATACCCTGCAAAAAGCTCTGATAGGCTTCATGGTCGAACAGCACTGAAAGCTGATGGTGCAGGAACAAAAACCCCCCGGCCCAGAAATCCAGCCCGTCTCGCAAAGCCTTGCCGGTATAGCCATGGCGCTCACCCCAGATGATCGCCAGCCCCTCCGCCAGCGATGGCAGGGTACAAAAGGCGACGATCAAGGCCAGCTTGAGCCGGGCCGAGGCTTGATTTTCTTCAGGCATATGCGCTTTAGTCCGAGCTTTCTGCCGCCTTGAAAGCATATTCATGATTTCCGCGCTAATGCCTAACTTTTCCAGAGCCGATATTGCCTTTGAATACGGCCAGGGCGCCTGGCTGTTTGATACGAAAGGGCAGCGATATCTGGATTTCGGCGCGGGCATCGCCACCTCCGCGCTGGGGCATGGGCACCCGCATCTGGTGCAGGCCATTGCCGCGCAGGCGGGCAAGGTGATTCATGTTTCCAATCTTTACCGCGTGCCACAGGCGGAAACACTGGCGGCGCGGTTTGTAGCAGCGAGCTTCGCGGACAGCGTGTTCTTCTGCAATTCCGGGGCAGAGGCGAATGAGGGGCTGGTGAAGGCCATGCGCAAGGCGCAGTCCGATGCCGGGCACCCGGAGCGCACGCGCATTATCTGCTTTGAGGGCGCGTTTCATGGCCGCACGCTGGCGATGATCTCCGCCACCGGCAACCCAAAATATCTGGCGGGGTTCGGCAAAAAAGTGGACGGGTTCGACCACGTGCCGTTTAACAACCTCAACGCCCTGCGCGCTGCCATCACCGCCGAAACAGCGGGGATATTGATTGAGCCGATCCAGGGTGAAGGCGGCATCCGCGCGGCAGAGACGCAGTTCCTGCAAGATTTGCGGGCCACTTGCGACGAGTTCGGGCTTTATCTGGGCTTTGACGAGGTACAATCCGGCATGGGCCGTACCGGCAAGCTGTTCGCCTATCAATGGAGCGGGGTGGAGCCAGATATCATGAGCCTGGCCAAGGGCATTGGCGGTGGTTTCCCCATGGCGGCGCTTTTGGCCAAAGAGCATGTGGCCAAGGCACTGGTGCCGGGCAGCCATGGCACCACCTTCGGCGGCGGGCCGCTGGCCTGCGCCGCCGGCAATGCGGTGCTGGACGTGATTCTGGCCGATGGTTTTCTGGAGCAAATGAACGGCGTGGCGGGCTACTTACGCGCCGGGCTGGAAAAACTGGTGGCGCGCCATGGCGGCGTGTTCACGGAGGTTCGTGGCAAGGGCCTGCTGCTGGGGCTGAAATGCGCCGTGCCGAATGGCGATGTGCAGGCAGAAGCCATGAAGCAAGGCTTGTTGACCGTGGCGGCGGGCGAAAACGTGCTGCGGCTGCTGCCGCCGCTGATTATCACCCGTGCCGATTGTGACGAAGCGCTGACCATGCTGGACAAAACCGCGCAAGCCCTGACCATGGAGGCCGCGAAATGAGTGCCGTACTATCCTTGCGGGCATCTGGCCCTCGACATTTTCTAGATTTGAAGGATTTCACCGGCGCTGAATTGCGCGCGTTGTTGGACTCCGCCGCCGCCTTCAAGCGCGGCAGCCCCAAAAAACCGCTGGCGGGCAAAAGCCTGGCGATGATTTTTGAAAAACCCTCCACCCGCACCCGCGTTTCCTTCGAGATTGCCGCCAAGGAGCTGGGGGGCAATACCGTGGCGCTCTCGGCGCGGGACATGCAAATCGGCCGGGGCGAGACGATCGCCGATACCGCCAATGTGCTCTCCCGCTTCGTGCAGGGCATTCTGCTGCGCACGGATTCCGCCGCCAAGCTGCATGAGCTGGCGCGCCATGCCTCCGTGCCAGTGATAAACGGGCTGACCGAACTCTCTCACCCCTGCCAGATCATGGCGGATATCCTCACCTTTGAGGAGCATAAGGGCCCGGTGGCGGGGCAGCGCATCGCCTGGGTGGGGGACGGCAACAACGTCGCCGCTTCGTTCATTGAAGCCGCCGCCCGGTTCAATTTCTCGCTGCGCCTCGCCTGCCCTGCCGGTTACATGCCGCGCGCTGAGGTGCTGGATTGGGCGAAGGAAGAGGGTGCGGATGTGGAAGTCGGCATCGACCCAGACTGGGCGGTGGAAAACGCCGCCTGCGTGGTGACGGATACCTGGCTTTCAATGTCCGACTCCGAGGACCAGGCCGCCGCCCGCGCTTCTGCCTTCGCACCCTATCAAGTAACCGCCGAACTGATGGGCAAGGCTGCTAAAGGGGCGATTTTTCAACACTG
>JAGWIE010000221.1 GCA_028866445.1 Rhodospirillales bacterium
CAACAATCTTCTTAACCTTGTCGGCGATTTCGCTCATCGAATGTCACTTTCCTGCTGGTTTGGCTACAACCGGCCCTGCCTTGCAGGTCAGAACCGGGTTACAACTGTTAATACGTCACACGTCGCGGCGATTAGCATGGTTTTTCCCGCGCCGCCAAGCGGGGCATCACGCCATCGCCATGCCGCCATTAACATGCAGGGTGGCACCCGTCACCCAGCCCGCCTCTTCCGAGGCCAGATAAATCACCGCGGCGGCGATATCCTTGGGCGCGCCCAGGCGGCCCAGCGGAATTTTGCCTGAAAGATCGGCGCGTTGCGCCTCGCTCAGCACATCGGTCATCGGCGTTTCGATAAAACCGGGTGCGACCACATTCACCGTTATCCCGCGCGAGGCCACTTCCTGCGCCAGAGATTTCGTCAGCCCGATCAGCCCGGCCTTGGCCGCGCAATAATTCGCCTGGCCGGGGTTGCCAGTGGTGCCGACGATAGAGCCGATATTGATAATCCGCCCGGCCTTGCGGCGGAGCATGAATTTCAGCGCCGCGCGGGTAAGGCGGAAGGGTGCCGCGAGATCAACATTGATCACCTTCTCCCAATCCGCGTCGCTCATGCGCATGGCCAAACCGTCTTTGGTCAGCCCGGCATTATTCACCAGAATATCCACCTTGCCCATGGCGGCTTCCGCATCGGCGATCAGCCTCGCCGCTTCATCCGCCTGGGAAAGATCCGCCGGCAACACATGTACGCGCTTGGCCAGTTCGGCGGCCAAAGCCTCCAGCGCCTCGCGCCGTGTGCCAGAAAGCCCCACAACCGCCCCCTGGGCGTGCAGCGCGCGGGCAATTTCCGCGCCAATGCCACCGGATGCGCCGGTGATAAGCGCGGTTTTACCAGTCAGATCGAACATTTACAGAACCTTCAACACAGCTTCGATATCAGCGGGGCTGCCCACAGGGGTTGCCGTGGCGTCCGGCGCGATGCGCTTCACCAGGCCGGAAAGCACCTTGCCAGAGCCAAGCTCGTAGAAATTCGTAACCCCCAGCCGCGTCATCTCCTCCATGCTTTCGCGCCAGCGCACGGTGGCGGTCACTTGCTGCACGAGCAGATCGCGGATTTCCGCCGGGTCCGTCACCTTGGCAGCGGTCACATTGGCGATAACGGGCAGAATTGGCGCGCGCGGGGGCGTAATGGCGAAGGCTTCGGCCATCGCATCCGCCGCCGGGGCCATCAGCGCGCAATGGAAGGGTGCGGAAACCGGCAGCAGCATGGCGCGCTTAATCCCCTTACTCTTGGCAATCTCAATCGCGCGTTCCACCGCCGCCTTATGGCCGGAAATCACCACCTGCCCGCCACCATTGTCATTGGCACAGGAAATGGTTTCGCGCCCGTTCGGGCCATTTTCAGCCTCGGCGCAAATCTCCCGCGCCATCTCCAGCTCCACGCCCAGCAAAGCGGCCATGGCGCCCATGCCAGGGGCAACAGCCTTCTGCATGGCCTGGCCGCGCAGCTTTAAAAGCCGGGCGGTATCGGCGATTGAAAACGCCTCCACCGCCGCCAGGGCGCTGTATTCGCCCAGGCTATGCCCCGCCACCAGCGTGATTTTCTCTTTCAAGTTCAACCCGCCCTCAACCTGCAACACGCGCAGCACGGCGAGCGAAACCGCCATCAGCGCAGGCTGGGCATTCTCGGTCAGGGTCAGCTCGTCAGCCGGGCCTTCGAACATCAGCTTCGAGAGCTTCTGCTTCAGAACCTCGTCCACTTCCTCGAATACCTGCCGCGCCGCCGCGAAGGACGCGGCGAAGTCCCGCCCCATGCCAACAGCCTGGCTGCCCTGTCCGGGGAAGATGAAGGCGTTCACCGCCATGAAACGTATCTCCTATGTTGGGGCGCACCTAGCATGAGCGGGGCAGGACGCAAAATCCCTTACCCGGCGCCAAGCCTAAAGCAGCGCCAGCGCCGCCAGAGCCCGGCGCATCGCATCCGGCATCTCCTCAGCCCCCTGGCCCATCGCCGCCAAATCCGCCGGGGCGTCTTTCGGGTCCAGATAGCGCCAGCCCTGGAAAGCGCGCATCGCCCGGCCCTCCACCCGCACCAGCTCAGGGTCCAACACCAGGGCGGCACAGGCGCTGCCATCCGCCTCCTTGTCCGGCCTTATGTCCAGCAATCTCTGGCGCACCAGAATAACGCCGTTCACCACCCAATAGAGCGAGCCGCCATCCAGCAGCTCCTCCCGGCGTTTCGGCGCATGGCGGGTTAAATGGCGCAAGGGCGGCATCTCCGCCGCCCTTTTCTTCTGCCAGGCGGCAAGGTGCGAAACATCCTTCGCCCCTACCGCGAGTTTTATCAGATGCATTTGGGGCTGGCGGGATAGCCGCGCGCTATAAATGCCTTCAACATAACCCCCCCCCGGAAAGGCTCTGGACTATCACCAAACACCCGTACGACGCCAGAGTGCCATACAGTCGGGCCGCTCTCCGAGGCTTATCTCATGCGTGACGATGATGCCCCGGGGCTGGCAACGCAAAATCCACCGTTGTTTTTACCAATACGTTAGTATAAATAACTGTCTGCCATGGCTTTATTTTCCGGCCTTCAGGAGCTTTCTTTTGAACAAGACCTTTCTCTGCGCTTTCGCAACGCTGCTTCCGTTCTGTGCAATTATACCGGCCTACGCGGCCACGAACGACGATGCATTCAACGACTGTCAGCAGGAGCTAAGCCAGGATTCTGATACCTTGACGAGTGAGGCTTGGAAAAACTCGCCATTGCCGCCGGAAATACAGAATTTGGTCGCGCCGGACCTTTATGGGGATGTCATTATCCGATGGATCAGTCATAAAAATCCAAACCACACGGTTTCATTCGTGGTTCTCGAAAGAGACCCTGAACCGCAACCCGCTGATGATCCCGATGGCTTTGATGTGATTTTGCAGACCGGTCAGCGCGCCTCGATTACCACTCTTGTAGCCGCTAATGGTTTTGCTTTTTCGAAAACCGCAACCAGTGGTGTCAATGGGCTCTTTTTTTGTACCCATGGAGATATATCCAATGAATGGACCTGGAGCGGCAAAACTTGGAAGTAATACCTCAGGGGATTAATCAATGAGCGGCTCCGTTTTTTCAAGCTCTGCCTTCGCCGCGTTTGCTGCGGCCATACGGCAAAGAGAATCGACTGATAATTACGGATCAGTAAACAAGTATGGATATATGGGCGCCTACCAAATGCAAGAACCTGCGTTAAAGGACGCTGGGTTTCAAGATGCGCACGGAAATTGGACAGCCCTTGCCAAAAGCTTAGGCGTAACGTCGGATGCG
>JAGWIE010000222.1 GCA_028866445.1 Rhodospirillales bacterium
GCGGTGGATGCACCCGCCGCAGCGCCCGCCACGAAGGCGGAAGCGCCGAAGGAGGAGCCAAAAGCTGCCGCCCCTACCCCGGCAGCCGCCGCTGCGGCCCCGGTTGAGCATGGCGAGCGGGTTTTTGCCTCACCTTTGGCAAAACGCATCGCCAAGCAAAGCGGCATCGATCTGACTTCCGTGAAGGGTTCAGGCCCGAACGGGCGGATTGTGCGCGCGGATGTGGAAGGCCAACCCGCCCACGCCCCAGCGCCGAAGGCCGAGGCAGCGCCAACGCCCGCAGCCGCTCCGGCACCTGCACCCGCCAAGGCCGCCGCCCCTGCCCCGGCCAGCACCACGCCGCATACGAAGGTGCCGAACACCAATATGCGCAAGGTCATCTCCCGCCGGCTTGGCGAGCAGCAGCTGGTGCCGCATTTCTTTCTCACCGCGCATGTAGAAATCGACAAGCTGCTGGCCCTGCGCGCGGAACTCAACGGCAAATCCCCCAAGGAGGGGCCGGGGGCGTATAAGCTTTCGGTGAATGACCTCGTGATTAAAGCCTGCGCCGTGGCGCTGCGCCGGCACCCGAATGTGAATGCCTCCTGGACTGAAGAGGCGATCATTCAGCACCACGACGTGGATATCTCGATCGCGGTTTCGCTGCCGGAAGGGCTGATTACCCCGATTATCCGCAAGGCGGACCAGCTTGGCCTCGCCGCCATTTCCAATGCCATGAAGGATTTGGCGGGGCGCGCGAAAGCGGGCAAGCTGAAGCCCGAGGAATTCCAGGGCGGCAGCTTCTCCATCTCCAATCTCGGCATGTTCGGCACGGCTGAATTCACCGCCATCATCAACCCGCCCCAGGCGGCGATTCTGGCGGTGGGTGCTGGCACCAAACAGGCCGTGGTAAAGGGTGACGAGATCAAGATCGCCACGATGATGAGCATCACCATCACCGCCGACCACCGGGTGATGGATGGCGCGGGGGCGGCTGAGTTTGTGCAAACCGTTAAGGGCCTGCTCGAAGAGCCACTTGGCCTTATGCTCTAACCGGGGATAGCAACATGGCAGACAAATTCGACTTGATCGTGGTCGGCGGCGGGCCAGGCGGCTATGTGGCGGCCATCCGCGCAGCACAGCTCAAAATGAAGGTGGCGCTGGTTGAGGCCAAGCATCTGGGCGGCATCTGCCTGAACTGGGGCTGCATTCCCACCAAGGCGCTGCTGCGCTCGGCGGAGGTGAAAAACCTGATCGACCATGCCGACCAGTTCGGCCTCTCGGTGGGTGAGGTTAAGGTGGATGTGAGCAAGGTGGTTGCGCGCTCCCGCGCTGTTGCCAAGCAGCTTTCCTCCGGCATCGGCCACCTGATGAAGAAGAACAAGGTGACGGTGTATGACGGGTTCGGCAAGCTGGCCGGGAACGGCAAGCTCTCCGTGACCAAGGACGGCAAGGCTGTGGCTGAGCTGGAATCGCCCCACATTATCCTGGCCACCGGCGCACGGCCACGGCAGATTCCGGGGCTGGAAGTGGATGGAAAGCAGATCTGGTCTTACTTCGAGGCGATGGTGCCGGAGAAGATGCCGAAATCCCTGCTCATCATGGGTTCCGGCGCGATCGGCATTGAGTTCGCCAGCTTCTATAACGCGCTGGGCGTGGATGTGACCGTGGTGGAGATGCTGGACCGGATTCTGCCGGTGGAAGATGCCGAGATTTCCGCCCTGGCGCACAAGAGCTTCGAGAAGCAGGGCATTAAAATCCTCACCTCCGCCGTGGTCAAAAAAGCCGAGAAAAGTGCGGCTTCCGTGAAGGTCACCGTGGAAGCCGGTGGTAAGGCCCAGGTTTTTGAGGTTGAGAAGGTGATTTCAGCGGTTGGTATTGTCGGCAATGTCGAGAATATCGGGCTGGAGAACACCAAGGCGAAGATCGACCGCACGCACGTGGTGGTGGATGGTTATGGCCAGACAGGCGAGACGGGCGTGTATGCCATTGGTGATCTGGCCGGGCCGCCTTGGCTGGCGCATAAGGCGAGCCACGAGGCGATTGTGTGCGTTGAGAACATTGCTGGGTTGAAGCCGCATGCGTTCGAAACCGGCAATATCCCCGGTTGCACTTACGCCCACCCGCAAGTGGCCAGCGTGGGGCTGACTGAAGCCAAAGCCAAGGAGGCCGGGCATGAGGTGAAGGTCGGCCGCTTCCCGTTCATCGGCAATGGCAAGGCGATCGCCATGGGCGAGCCGGAGGGGCTGGTGAAAACCGTGTTCGACGCCAAGACCGGCGCTCTGCTGGGGGCACATATGATTGGCGCGGAAGTGACCGAGATGATCCAGGGCTATGTGATTGCCCGGCAATTGGAAACCACCGAGGCCGAACTGATGGAAACGGTGTTCCCCCACCCCACCATCTCGGAAGCCATGCATGAATCCGTGCTTGACGCTTTTGGGCGGGTCATCCACTTCTAAGATACCCAATGCCCCCGCAAGGGGGCATTTTGTTAGGTGAGCATGAGATGGCCACACGCATCGAGATAGACCACCGGGTGCGCCACCCGGAGAAACAGCACCGGCCGGACAACCCGATTGCCCGCAAGCCGGATTGGATTCGCGTGAAAGCGCCGACGCATCCAGTTTATCACGAAACCCGCGCCCTGATGCGGGAGAAGAAGCTGACAACAGTGTGCGAGGAAGCCGCCTGCCCGAATATCGGGGAATGCTGGTCTCAGCGCCACGCGACGATGATGATCATGGGCGAGATTTGCACCCGCGCTTGTTCCTTCTGCAATGTCTCCACCGGGTTGCCGAACGCGCTGGATGCGGATGAACCCCGCCGCGTGGCCGAAGCCGTGGCGCAGCTTGGGTTACGCCATGTGGTGATAACCTCCGTGGACCGTGACGATGTGGCCGATGGCGGGGCGGCGCATTTCGCCGCCGTGATCGCCGCAGTGCGGTTGGCAGCGCCAGCCACAACGGTTGAAATTCTGACGCCGGATTTTCTGCGCAAGCCGGGGGCGATCGAGGTTGTGGCGGCAGCGAAGCCAGACGTGTTCAACCATAATTTCGAGACCGTGCCACGGCTTTATCCGACGATACGGCCGGGGGCGCGGTATTATCAGTCCATCCGGCTGCTGGATAAGGTGAAGCAGGTGGATCCGTCGATCTTCACCAAATCCGGCCTGATGGTGGGGCTGGGCGAGACCAAAACCGAGATTTCCCAGGTGATGGACGATCTGCGTATCGCGGATGTGGATTTCATCACGATTGGGCAATATTTACAGCCGACCGTAAAGCACGCGGCGGTAGAGAAATTCTGGACGCCGGA
>JAGWIE010000223.1 GCA_028866445.1 Rhodospirillales bacterium
GCTGCCGCCAGTAAGCAGCAGCCGGGTCATTTTTGTGCGAGCCTGCGTAAATCGGCTTCCACCATCTCCGCCGCCAGCTCTTCCAGCGTTATCTCCGGCACCCAACCAAGCTTCTCGCGCGCCTTGCTGGCATCGCCCTTCAGGCAATCTACCTCTGCGGGGCGAAAAAATGCCGGGTTAACGCGCACATGGTCCTGGTAGTTCAGCCCGGCATGGCTGAAGGCAAGCTCACAAAACTCCCGTATGGTTGCGCTCCGCCCGGTCGCAACCACGTAATCTTCCGGCGTTTCCTGCTGCGTCATCAGCCACATCGCCTTCACATAATCCCGCGCATGGCCCCAATCGCGCGCAGCCTCCAAATTCCCAAGCTCCAGTCGCGTGCTCAGCCCCAGTTTGATCCGCGCCACCCCGTCGGTGATCTTGCGGGTCACGAATTCGATCCCGCGCAGCGGGCTCTCATGGTTGAACAGAATGCCAGAGGACGCGTGCATGGCAAAACTCTCGCGGTAATTCACTGTAATCCAATGCGCGGCCAGTTTCGACACCGCATAGGGGCTGCGGGGATAAAACGGCGTACTCTCGTTTTGCAGCTTTGCCTGCACCATGCCAAACATTTCGGACGAAGATGCCTGGTAGAAGTGCGGCTTCAGCTCCAGCAGCCGGATGGCTTCCAGCATGTTGAAGGCCCCCATGCCGGTAACCTCGCCGGTGAGAATCGGCTGCTGCCAGGAAAGGGCAACGAAGCTTTGCGCGCCGAGATTATACACCTCATCCGGCTTTACCTTCGCCAGCACGCGGATAAGGCTCGAGAGATCCGTCAGATCACCATCAGTAAGTTCAACTTCGCCCCCCAGGCCCAGCCAGTGCAGGCGTTCAACAGATTTTTCTGCGTTTGAGGAGCGACGCATCAGCCCCACCACGTGGTAGCCTTTTTCCAGCAATAATTGCGAGAGATAGGCACCATCTTGCCCGGAAATACCTGTGACCAGCGCTGTTTTCACGGCCTTTGCACCTTTGCGCCGCGGCCGATCCCTTGCTGCAAAACATGTCTCCCTGGTTTTTGTAATGATACAACCATTAGCGCCCGTAACATTCAATACGCGCGCTCGGCGAACAGGCATTGCACCGGGTTCATGAAGGGTAATTTACGCATTAACTGATTTCAAGAAACCCGTTAGGCCGCAGCCATTTTATTCGAGAGCCGCAATGGCCAATTGCATGAACAACCCACGAACGAGGCGCGACCATGGCAAAAAGCAGCGAGCAACCCAATTATTTCCTGCGTGATGTAGAAAAGCTGCGCGGCGAGGCACAAAAGTCAATCTCCAGCGGTGCGGTAACCTCTGATTACAAAGATGCAAAGCGCAGCGTCGAGCTTTTGCAAGGCGCGCTGGCCACCGAGATTGTGTGCGTGCTGCGTTACACGATGAACTCTATTTCTGTCTCCGGGATGACCTCCAAAAGTGTCGCGGCTGAGTTTGCCGAACATGCCGATGATGAGCGAGACCATATGCACCGCATAGCCGAACGGATCGACCAGCTCGGCGGTATTCCGAATTTTGATCCGAAGGACCTCGCCTCGCGTTCCGCCACTGAATATGGCGGGCACGACCTGAGCCTAAAGCAGATGGTGGAGCAGAACCTGGTGGCGGAGCGCATCGCAATTGAGCATTACCGGGATTTGATCGGCTATTTTAAAGACCGCGATCCTTCAACCCGCGCGATGCTTGAAGAGATTCTGGCGGATGAGGAAGATCACGCCACAGATATGCTGGATTTGATGGAAGGCTAACCAGCCTTCATCCAGCCACTATCCTCCTGCTTCCAATAAGCAAGGCTGTGGCCTGCTTCCTTGGCGGCACGCCAGCGTTCCCTGGCGGCCAGGGTTTCGGCCTCGCTGTTACCGTCGAACAAATCAAACACCCGGGTGAAGCCTGCGAATGCTGCTTGCGCCCCGCCCAGGCGAAACAGGAACCGGGCCCCGGCAGGGTTTTCCTCGCCGGTGGTTAAATAAACCGGCTGCCATTCCGGGTGCGGCGTTTGCGCAGTGCCATGGGGCAGCCACTCGGCCTGCCACAGCGCATCATCCAAAGCCGCCATCTGGCGTTCATCGGCACACACCACCGCCGCCTTTTCCCCGGCCGCCAGCGTGCGACCCAACAGGGCTGGCAGCGCCGCTTCAATGCCGGTGCGGGTGAGGTGGTAGAAGCCGATCTCGCTCATTCCAGCTTATTCATCCTAGCCCCAGGGCCATCGCCACGCTTTCAGCCGCATGGCGGAAGCTCGCGGCCACGGCGCTGTCCGGTGCTGCGGCGGTTACCGGCTTGCCTGCATCCCCGCCCTCGCGCACGCCAATCTCCAGCGGAATTTCGCCCAGGAACGGCACGCCCATCTTTTCTGCCTCCGCCCTGGCACCGCCATGGCTGAAAATCTCCGCGCGGTGGCCGCAATTGGGGCAGCAGAAATAAGACATGTTCTCCACCACGCCCAGCACCTTAATGCCCACCTGGCCGAACATCTGCACGCCGCGCCGCGCATCCATCAAGGCGAGGTCCTGCGGGGTGGAGACGATAACCGCGCCGGAGGGCTTTGCCTTCTGCGCCATGGTGAGCTGGGCATCGCCAGTGCCGGGCGGCATATCCACCACCATGATGTCCAATGGCCCCCAGTTCACCTGGCCAAGCAATTGGTTGAGTGCGCCCATTACCATCGGGCCGCGCCAGACCATCGCCTTATCCTCCGGCACCATGAAGCCGATGGACATCGCCTTGATGCCGAAAGCAACGAGCGGCTGCATCATATTGTCTTTAACCGGGGGCCTAGTGTTCAACCCCAGCAGTTTTGGCAGGGAAGGGCCGTATATATCCGCGTCCAGCAAACCGACAGTCAGGCCGCGCTGTGCCAGCGCCACGGCAAGGTTCACCGCCACGGTGGATTTACCCACACCACCCTTGCCGGAGGCAACTGCGATGATGTGCTTCACATCCGGCAGAAGGGGTGCTTCCTGTGCCGGGCTGGCCGGGGCGGCGGGCTGGCCGGAATGAGCGGTAAGCACCACGGAGGCCGACTGCACGCCGGGCAGGGCTTTCAGTCGGGCCTCGATGTCTCCACGCAAGGGTTCAAGCCCGGCGGCTTCCTCCCTGGTGGCGCGCAGGCTCACCTGCACAAGGCCATCCTGCACATGCACGCCTTCAATCCGGCGGCCAATATTAAACGGGGCGAGGGCTTCGCGAATCTCTGCTTCATTCATGGCGCTTAAGATAGAACACTCGCCCCCTCTTGCGAAGATCG
>JAGWIE010000224.1 GCA_028866445.1 Rhodospirillales bacterium
GCGGCTGAAGCATCCTGCGCCCAGAATGGTACTCAGCTTACCACCCTGCGGCGTGAGGTGCTGGCGCTGATCCTGAACGCAAAAAAACCTGTCACCGCTTATCAGCTTCTCGACCAACTCAAGCCGATCAGAAAATCCGCTGTGCCGCCAACCATCTACCGCACGCTTGAATTTCTGCTTGAAAACAAGCTGATCCATAAAATCGAGCAGTTAAATGCCTTCATTCCCTGCGCCGAGGCCGACCATGACCATGCGGATGCGCAATTCCTGATTTGCAAAGGCTGCGCCAGCGTCACCGAGATCGAAGATCACGGCGTTTCGGAGGCGTTGGCGAACGCCGCTGCCAAACACGGCTTCGCCCCAACCCGCGCAATGGTGGAAGTGGACGGGCTTTGCCAAAATTGCACAGTTCGAGCTAAGTAACTTACTCCTGTTTACGAGCTTTTGACCTCAAGCCTTCCTGATGCCACATAGACTTGGTGGGTTCCGCTCTGGAAATATTCTTTTGGGCTAAAAAAGACCCGGCCGCCTTTAAAATCCACTGGCAAGTATTGATCGGACACCGTCCTAGCTTCGCTTAAAAAGCTAAGAATTATTCCTGGCCCGCATTCTGTTTTTTCTCCATCCAAAGATGTGAAATAACTGCGATAATAGTAGCCAATGATCGGAACGATCCGCTCCGTCGACAACGATGAGCGAATTGATAGATCTTTAAATATTTTCTTCTGCGCTTTTGCGGTTGTCGATATGTCCATCACTGCTTTACCTTTCCGCACATTCCAGCATCGAATTTAAGCGGAGCTTAGTAAAAATTTTTAAGCTTTTCCAATCGTTTCTAAGAACGTTTGAGCTTGGCCAAAAGGTAAATCAGCGCCGCACCCACACCGGTGAAGAATCCCACCGGCCAGTTGCTTACATAGGCCAATCCCAGCGCCGCCCACACGAGGCCCAGCGCCAGCCCCATGGCTAATAACAGCCCGGCACTGGGCCGGCTGCAAAGCCGCGCCGCAACTGCCCCCGGCCCCAGCATCAGGCTGAACACCAACAGCGCGCCCACCACCGGCACGGCAAACCCTGCCGCCAGCGCCAGCAACGCCAAAAACAACAGCTCAGCCATAAAGGGCCGCCCGCCTTGCACCTGCATTAGTTCAGGCGAAAGGGCTGAAAGGCTTAAGGGCCGCAACCCCAGCCAAAGCAGCACCGGCACGCAAAGCCCGATAAACCCGAGCATGGGCAGATCATTCAGCCCCAGCGCAAACACCTGCCCGAATAGCAACCCGTAAACCGCACCCGCATAATGGCCAGAAAGCGAGAGAAACAACGCCCCCAGCGCCAGAAGTGCCGCCAGCAGCATGGCGGTTGCGGCATCCCGCCGCGCCGCGCGCTGCACCAGCACCAGCACCCCGGCACCGCCCACGGCAAACCCCGCCAGCCCGGCCCAAAGCGGAAACCCGAACAGCGAGGCCGCCGCCGCGCCGGGAAACGCCGCCATCGGCAAGGCATGGGCCGCAAACCCCGCCCGGCGCAACACCACAATATATCCGGCTGCCCCCGCGGCCAGCGCCACCAGGCTGGCCGCCAGCCAGATTTCGGCAAGATAGCTCACGCCCGCCGCCTCAACCCGGCGGCGGCATAAAACGCCAGCAACAGCGCCACGATGAAAAAACTAACGGGCCAGGTGCGCCCTGGGGTCCAGCCATAAGAGGTATAGGCCAGGGCAATGCCTCCCCAACATGCCGCCAACCCCAGCGCCATGGATACCAGCAGCCCAGCCAAAGGCCCGCGCGCCAGCCTCACGCCCGCTGCCGCCGGGCCAATCAGCAAGGCTGTCGCCAGAATCGCTCCCACCGTCATCGCCGCCAGAGTTACTGCCAGCGCCAACAGCAACAGAAACACCAATCCCAGAAAGCGCGGCCGCACCCCCGCCACGCGCGCCAATTCCGCGTCCAGCGAGGCCAGCAGCAAGGGTTTGGCAATGCAGGCCAGCACCAGCAAGCAAAAACCCGCCAGCACGCAAGACCAGATTGCGGCACCTGGCGCGGTTGAGAACATCGCCCCGAACATCACCGCTTGCGCCGCCCCCGCCGCGCCATGGGCCGTGAAGCAGAAATGCAGCAGCAAAGCCGTCAGCCCCAGCCCGGCACCCAGCAATATGCCCGCCGCCTCATCCCGCCCGGCGGCGCGCTGGGGCTGCAAAATCTCCAGACCCGCCACCCCGGCTACGCCAAAAAACAGAAACCCCAGCAGTGGAGAGATGCCAAACAACAAGCCACCAGCTCCACCGGCGCTGCTCACATCCGCCAGCGCATGGCCCGCAAAGGCCTGGCCGCGCAGCACGGTAAACACCCCCAGCGCACCGCACAGCAAAGCCGCGGCACAGCTTAGCAGGAGCGCCACCTGCACCGGCCCGTTTTGCAAAAAGCCCAACATCAGGGAATCGCCGTTACATGCGTGTGCTCGCATTCAACACAGCCGGATTCAGCCCCATGGTCATGCACCTGGTTGCCCGCCACCACCAGCACCCGCCCATGCACGCGGATCACGTCGATATGATACCCGTACAGCGCTGAAAGCACCTCGGTCCGCACCACTTCTGGCACCCTCCCGCAAATCGCCTTGCCATCTGCCAAGTAAAGAATCCGGTCCATCACCGGCAGCAACGGGTTCATGTCATGCGCTGAGAGCAGCACCGTCACCTGCCGTTCCTGGCTCAACCGCTTCAACAGCGCGATAATCTCCGCCGCCGCCTTAATGTCGAGATTCGCCAAAGGCTCATCCAGCAGCAGCAAATCTGGCGCGCGTACCAGCGCATGGGCAATCAGCACACGCTGCTGCTGCCCGCCGGAAAGCCGGCCGATGCGCTGCCCGGCAAAACCCTCCGCTTCCACCGCCCGCAACGCCGCTTCCACTTTCTCGGCCCGCGCGCGGGAGGGGAAAACGACACCAAAACGCTGCCCATCCAGCCCCAGCGCCACGAAATCCCGCGCCCGTACCGGCAAATCCGGCTCGAACAGAATTTTCTGCGGCACATAGCCAATCCGCCCGCTGGCGTTTATCCGCCCTGTGGATGGCAGCAGCCCCAAAATCGCGCGCAGCAAAGTGGTTTTGCCCGCGCCATTGGAGCCGATCAGCCCACAAAAGGACCCACGCGGCAGGCTGAAACCAATTTGCCGCAGCACCTCCCGGCCGCCTTGCGCAACGCTCAGCTCTGCAACTTCCAAGGCCGTGTCTGTCACTTTGCGCTGGCCGCCAACGCCTGGTTCAAAGCGGTTGC
>JAGWIE010000225.1 GCA_028866445.1 Rhodospirillales bacterium
GTGATCGAGGTAATCTTAATGTCCATCTGCAAGGCGGTGATGCCCGCTTCAGTACCCGCCACCTTGAAATCCATGTCGCCGAGATGATCCTCGTCGCCAAGAATATCAGAAAGCACGGCAAAGCCCCTGTCTTCCTTAATCAAGCCCATGGCGATGCCCGCCACCGGAGATTTCAAGGGTACACCAGCATCCATCAGAGAAAGCGAGGTGCCGCAGACGGTCGCCATCGAGGAGGAGCCGTTGGACTCGGTGATCTCAGAGACCACGCGCAGCGTGTACGGGAAGGCTTCCTTGGTCGGCAGCAGCGGGTGCAGAGCGCGCCAGGCCAGCTTGCCATGGCCAATTTCGCGGCGGCCGGGCGAGCCCATGCGGCCGGTCTCACCCACGGAGAACGGAGGGAAGTTATAATGAAGCATGAAATGCTCCTTGAACTCACCTTCAATCGCGTCGATCAGCTGCTCGTCCTGGGCTGTGCCCAAGGTCGCCACAACCAGCGCCTGGGTCTCACCGCGGGTAAACAGCGCCGAGCCATGAGTGCGCGGCAGCACACCGACTTCCGAGACGATCGGGCGCACGGTCTTGGTGTCGCGGCCGTCGATACGCAGGCCGGTGTCCAGAATGTTGTTACGGACGATGTCCGCTTCCAGATCCTTGAACAAGCCCTTCGCCGCCTCGGCATTCAGCCCTTCCTCGGCCAACTTGGCGGCGGCCTCTTTCTTGGCAGCAGCCAGCTTCTCGTACCGGACCTGCTTCTGGGTTACCTTATAGGCCTCGGTAATGGAGGCACGAGCCAGCGCGTCAACGCGCGCCTTCAAGGTTTTGGTTTCTTCGGATTCTTCTGGCAGCGCCCACGGCTCTTTGGCAGCCGACTCAGCCAGTTCGATAATCGCATTGATGATCGGCTGGAAAGCATCATGACCGAAGGTCACCGCGCCCAGCATCACCTCTTCCGAGAGCTCAGAGGCTTCGGATTCAACCATCAGCACGCCTTCGGTGGTGCCTGCCAGAACCAGATCCAGAAGGCTCTCCGCGCGCTCGTCAACGGTCGGGTTCAGCACATATTCGCCGTTGATATAACCAACGCGGGCGGCGCCAACCGGGCCGAAGAACGGAATACCGGAGAGGGTCAGCGCCGCGGAAGCGGCAACCAGGCCCAGCACATCCGGATCATTTTCCAGATCATGGCTCAACACGTTCACCACAACCTGCACTTCGTTGCGGAAGCCTTCGGGGAACAGTGGGCGGATCGGGCGGTCGATCAAGCGGGAGACCAGCGTCTCCTTCTCGGTCGGGCGGCCTTCACGCTTGAAGAAGCCACCGGGGATGCGGCCGGCAGCGTAGAACTTCTCTTGGTAATTCACGGTAAGCGGGAAGAAATCCTGCCCCGGCTTGGCGGATTTGGCGCCGACGACGGTGGCGAGCACCACGGTGTCGCCATAGGAGGCAACAACAGCGCCATCAGCCTGGCGGGCAACCTTGCCGGTTTCCAAAATGAGCGTCTTGCCGCCCCACTCCATTTCCTTGCGGAAATATTTATCAAACATCAAACAGCTCCAACCGCGGAAACACGGGAGCTGCCAGCGAGAATAAGCGCGTTAGCCGGTTTTTCAGGCGGCGCCTCGGGCGGCATGGGTCTGGCTGGGGCATTCACCCACAACCACGGACCATGTGGCCGGAAACGCCGCGGAACCAAATTTCCGGCGGCGGCGCGGATCATCCCGATGGCGTCTGCCCCGTTCTGCCGCTTTCTACACGCACCAAAAGCGGCGCGATGCGCGCTCTGTAGCGAGTTTTTCCCACTCTGCCTAGCAGCCACTCGCTTAAGCCCGCCAACCACCTGAAATTATGGGGTTTGTGCCGCCAGGGGGGCGATGAATTGCGGCTCCGTGTCCCACGGAAACAGAATCCAGGTGTCCTGGCTCACTTCCGTTATAAAAGTATCAACCATTGGCTTGCCCGCTGGCTTGGCATAAACGCTGGCAAAATGCGCTTTTGGCAGCAAGCCGCGTACCTTCTTGGCCGTGGTGCCGGTATCAACCAGATCATCAATGATCAGCCAGCCATCACCGTCACCTGCCGCCGCAGCGGCTTTTGCAACCAAAGGCTGGCCGCGCTGCTCACCGTCATAGGTAACAACGCAAACAGTCTCAACCAATCGGCATTCCAGCTCCCTGGCCACAATCGCGGCGGGAATTAAGCCCCCGCGCGTTATGGCCACAATGCCCTTCCAAGGCCCAACACTATGCAAGCGCCACGCCAACGCCTTGGCATCGCGGTGAAGCTGGTCCCATGTAACGGTGTAATAATGGTTGGCCATGGCTTGAGCCCATAATGAACTGCCAGGCTTACGTCTACGGTTAGAATGGGGCGAATAATTGTAACGGGTGTCAGGTCTATGTTAGCCTGCGCCAAATTGAGGATTGCTATGCGGATTGCCGTTATTCAAATGTCGCCGGGTGCGGATAAAGAGCAAAACATCGCTCAAGCGCGCGCGCTGATTGAACGGGCTCTGGCAAACCAGGCGGTTGATCTCATCGTATTGCCCGAAATGTGGACCTGCCTTGGCGGCTCCCGCACCCAGAAATTCGCCACCGCTGAAGCTTTGCCTGTTCCGGGAGAAGCGGGTGATGAAGCGTATGAATTTCTTCGCCTCACCGCGCTCAAACATGGCATTCACGTTCATGGCGGGTCCATCGGCGAGCTTGCGGGTGATCGCATCTTCAACACCTCCATCGTCTTCGGCCCTGATGGAAAAGAGCTTGGCAGATACAGGAAAATCCATCTGTTCGATATTTCCACCCCCGACGGCCAAGGCTACCGGGAAAGCGCTATCTTTGGTGCGGGCCAGCAGGTGGTCACGGTCGAAATCCTGGGCATAACAGTTGGCCTGGCGATTTGCTACGATTTGCGTTTTCCTGAATTGTTTCTTGAGCTGCGCCGACAAGGCGCAGAATTGATCCTGCTGCCCGCGGCCTTTACCCTCCAGACCGGAAAAGATCATTGGGAGGTTTTATTGCGCGCCCGCGCCATCGAAACTCAGTGCTGGGTCGCCGCCGCCGCCTGCACCGGCGTTCATACAAGCGGCGATGGAGAAGCGCGCTACACCTACGGTCACTCGCTAATTGTCGACCCATGGGGACATGTTGTTGCCAAAGCGTCCGACGGGCCTGGCTGGGCAACCACGACCATCAATTCAGCCTTAACCGCAAAGATCAGGGCCGACATGCCAGTGCTTGAGCATCGTAAATTAGCATGAAACTGGC
>JAGWIE010000226.1 GCA_028866445.1 Rhodospirillales bacterium
CTGGCACCGATGCGCGAAATCGCAAGAGAGGCCGCCCTGGCCCCCAGCCGCCCCGCTGCCTCCAGCCCTTCGCCGCGCGTGTAAGCGGCCAGAAACCCGGCGGCATAGGCATCGCCGGCGCCGGTCGTGTCCACCATTTGCACCGGCACTGGCGCAATCTCTATGGTCCGGCCTTCATGCAAAATAACGCTGCCCGCCTCGCTGCGGGTCAGCACCGCCAGCTTCACATCCGCCGCCGCCCTGGCCGCCGCTTCCTCGAAGCTGTTCACCTCGTAAAGGCTGCACACCTCCACCTCATTGGCGAAGAGAATATCCACCCCCTCGGCAATCAACCGGCGGAAACCATCGCGGTGCCGGTCCACGCAGAACGCATCAGAGAGCGACAAAGCCGTTTGCTGCCCCGCCGCGCGGGCCATGCGCGCCGCTTCGGCAAACGCCGCCTGTGCGGCTGGCGGGTCGAACAGATACCCTTCCAGATACAGCACTTTCGAGGCCGCGATGATCGTCTCATCCAGGTCATGCAGCCCGAATTCACCACCCGCGCCCAGATAGGTGTTCATGGTGCGCTGGCCGTCCGGCGTCACCAGAATCAGGCAGCGCGCCGTGGGCACCGCCGCCTCCAGGGCAGGCGTGGCGTAATGCACGCCAACAGCGGCAATCTCGCGGCGGAACACTTCCCCCAGCTCGTCCTTGGCCACCTTGCCGATAAACGCCACCTTGGCGCCAAGTGCCGCTGCCACCGCGCAGGAATTGGCAACTGAGCCGCCCGAGGCCGTCACCCCGCCCGCCATTGCGGCGGTCAGCCTGGTGGCGGTATCAGCGTCAATTAACGACATGGCACCCTTCGGCATGTCGTGGCGGCTTAAAAATTCGTCATTTGTTGGCAGTAAAAAATCGACGATGGCATTGCCAATGCCGGTGATATCGAATTGTGACACGGCCATATTCGGCAACGCTCCCCGGATTACAGAGGCGAAGGGTTAGCATCCCAAACCTTCCCCGGCAAACACCAGGAAAGGTTGTTTACCGTTCTGCCCCGTGCTAGGCGGCGAGCTTAACGCGATAAGCAAGCATGGAGGTCTAGTGTTCAACAAGCGCAAGCCGGATGAGCCAAAACCCATTGCCCCCGCACCACCGGTGGCGCAGGCTGAGCCCTCTGCCCCCGCACAGGAGACCCCGGTGAGCAACGCCCCGGATAAACTTTTCGTTCCACCCAGCTTTCAGGAGACCCCAATGGCCCGCTCGCCCTTCGCACCGCCGCCTGCCCCTGCCACCCCCTCCAACCCATTGGCACCCGCGGCGGCCCCCCGCCCGCTTATGCCCAACACCACCACCCGCGAAGCGCCAGAGCGCCGCACCCTGGTGGTTGGCCGTGGCATTTCCGTGCAAGGCACCGTGCAGGACGCTGAGCGCCTGGTGGTGGAAGGCACCGTAGAGGCTACCATGATCAACGCGAACGAGCTCTCCATCGCCCCTGGCGGTATATTCAAGGGCGAGGTTGAGGTGGACGACGCCGAAGTGGCTGGCACCATAGATGGCACGCTGGTGGCTCGCGCCACTCTGGTTGTGCGCAACACCGGCCGCGTGCTGGGCACCGCCCGTTGCCGCCGCCTGCAGGTTGAGGATGGCGGGCAGATCACCGGCCGGATCGAGATGCTGAGCGAGGCCAGCGCCCCAGCCTCCTTCAAACTGGCAGAGTCCTAAACCCTCGCAGGGTTCATCAAAATGCTGGAGCCGCCTCTAAACAATGAGATAGAGGGCGATTCAGACTTTAGGTTCGTTCGCAAAGTGAGCGAACCTAAAGTCATCGCGCTCTAGCGGTTCCAGCATTTTATTGCATAACCGTCTCCGCCTCGCGCCCCAGCATCAGCGCCAGGCGTTCCAGCCGCCGCAACACGGCATCGCCCGCAAACACACCATTCGCCGCCGCCAGGCTCAATGCCAGGCTGCTCCGGGTTAGGTTAAGCGCGGTTCCCGCCAGCAAATGCGGCGTACCGGCAGAAAGCGTATAGGCCAGGCGCAAGGCGCTGCCCAAAGTATCGGCCCGCTGTGCCGCCTGCATGTCCAGCAACGCCCGCGCGGGGGCGAGAAACCCAGATTCCGGCGGGGCCTCGTAACGCACCGCTGTCGCCAGCGCCAAAAACGCCCGCGCATGGTGGTCCAGGCTCATCCCCGCCTGGCGCAGCACGCGCATAAAGGCCTGCTCCGCCCGGTATTCCGGGTGTTCGTGGCTGCCGATATCCGAGAGCCAGCAGGCAGCCTCGCGCAGCCGCTTCTGCGCCGGGGTTTCATCGGGGAATAACGGTGCGGTCCAGGCTATCAAAGCCTTTGGCAGATTGGCATCCCGCACCGTGCCGCGCACCATATCGCGTGATGCCGCCAGCAGCGGGTCCTCAGCGCGAACATCCGGCGGTAACAGGCGGGAAAACCAGCCCTCCCGCAGCCCATTGGCGGAAAATACCACCCGCGCGGCACCCGTGGCGCGCAACAGGCGGCGCAGAATAACGGCCGCATAGGGCAAATCCTCAATGCGCCGGCGCGGCACGCCGGGCATACGCTCAATCAGCTTGCGCCCACCCTCGCTCACCACACCGGCAAGGTCCCGCGCTTCGTCCCGGTTGATGGTGTAATGATGCACGATGTTCAGCGGATAGCCCGTCTGCGCGATATGGATCCGCGCCAGCGCCCGGAACGCACCACCAGCAAGATACAAATCCTTCCCCGCCACTTCTCCCGTGAAGGGCACATCGGCAAGCGCCTCGATCATCAGCGCCCTGGCGCGGGAAAGGTCTTCCCCCGCGCGCTCTGCCAGGCGAATCACACCCACCGGCAGCGTCACCGCAGGGCCAACCTTACCAGCCTCCAGCCGCACGAGCTCGAGCGAGCCACCGCCCAAATCCGCCAGCAGCCCATCCGCGCCGGGAATCCCACACAACACGCCCTCGGCAGAAAGCGTTGCCTCCTCTTCTCCGGACACGACTGAAATCCGCATATCCGGCAGCCGCTGCATCATCGCCTTCACAAAGGCCGCGCCGTTTTCCGCATCCCGCACGGCGGAGGTCGCAAGCACCTCCACCGGGCTTGCCCCCATAGCGCGGGCGATAGCGGCATAGCGGTGCAGCACCGTCTCCGCCTGGGCCAGCGCGTCGTCTTTCAAACGCCCCGTACTGGTCATGCCCTTGGCCAGCCGCACCACCGCTTTTTCGTTAAAAATCTGCAACGGGTTTCGCAGCTCGCCCTCATAAACCACAAG
>JAGWIE010000227.1 GCA_028866445.1 Rhodospirillales bacterium
AAAATAGCGTCACAGAGAACGCCAACTTGCCCGATTTCAGTGCCAAACAACGCCGCCGGGCTGAGCAACGCCACGAGAATAACCGGCCAGGAAAAGCGCGCGAGACGGAACAGGACAGCGGCCAGCAGCAATTGCCCGAACATCCAGATAAAGGCGGCAATTTCAAACGGAAAGAAAGATATGCCCGCCACAAGCGGAAGCAATGTAGGCGGATAAAGAAAATGCTCAATATAGCCTTGGGTGTTCAGCATCGCCGCGGCGATGCTTCCGAACTGATCATGATTATAAAGCGCATTGAAATGACCCGATCGGGCTAAAATGCCCGTTGGCCAAAACACCCCGAAATCGCATTCAGGCGTGTGGCAGGGTGGATCGTTACCAATCGACGCGCCGGAGAGATAAGCAAGACGCGGTGCCATATGCAGGACGAAAGCGCGCAGCAAAACGCCCCAGAAGGCGAGAAGCAGGAGCGTGCCGCCCAAACGATCGGTGAAACGGAGATAGTCGAGAAGCCTGGCTTTCATGCAGTTTAGGCGGCCGAGTAACGACGGAAACGAAATGCGCCGGGTAGCCAAAAATATAACAGCGCCGACAACATGACCAACGGTGAGAGTAGCCAGCCTTTCCAGATAAAAATCGCCGGGCTGAACATCGGCCACAGCCAAAGAAAAATATCGAAAAGATTCGCTCGCCAGCCCCGCCGTTCTGCCAACAGAGTCAATACGATTTCAAAAGCGATGAGATCGACGATGAACAGATAAGGCACTACCAATGTACTACCGATCACTGTCAGAACAATGCGATCAAGCTGCGCGAAACGCGAACTATTCCAAGCGTGCCACACGATGATCACCGCCAGCGCGGCACAAAGCGCCTGACCTGCGAAGGCAGCGGAAACTGCTGCCCCGGCATTCCGCAATGCCCAGAAAACCGATGTGCTTTCCTCCAGTCCTATCGAATGCCCAAGGATCAGAATTTGATGTGCATCCGCAAGACCAACTTGCAGCCAAGCCCGCCAGACCGAAAAACCCATCAACAGAGTGGTCGCCGCGCAAATCAGCATACTTCCTACTAACCCGGCTGCGATGGCACGCCAGTAACGTGCAGCAAGTAACGCGACAGGCATCAGCAATGCTGATTGCGGCTTGAATAGCAGCAAGCTCAGTACCAGCCCACCGGAGAGCGTGCGCTTGGAGAGCAGCACCAACCCGGAGACAAGCGCGGCGCCACAAAATATCTCCCATTGACCCATCTCGATATCCCACAAGGCGGCTGGGCTTAGCAACGAGATGAGCACCACCAGCCAGGAAATTCCTGCAAAGCGCAGCATCAAAATGGCCAGCACGATGAGTAAAGCTGTCCAGGCGAGAAATGCTGCCCCCAAGGGAAGGTAGCCAAACGGCAGCAAAGGCAGCAGACTTGGCGGTGGATAAATCCAGTCGAGCCGCGGCTCCCCAGCAAATAACACATGTTGGCGGAACAGGCTGAAAGCAGTTGGATCGTATAATATATTGAACCGCCCCTGCCGAGCGAGCAGGCTGGCTGGCCAAAAAACCGAGAAATCGCATTGCACGCCATCGCAAGGCGGCGTGTTGGCCAAGGGTGCACCATGCAGGATACCGGAAATACGAGGAATCATATGGGCCAAAAACACCTTGAACCAAAGCAGCCAGAAAAACCCTAGCATCGCCCATAACAGCGTTTGCCAGCATCTGCGGGCCGATATGCTCCAATTTTGTTCGATTCCCATGCCGCCTCTTGCCGTCATCCGCCTCTCCCGCTTACCACAGAAGCTATGACAACCAATGCCGGAACAAAACCATTGCAAGCCATTGGGCTGATGTCCGGCACGTCCTTGGATGGGGTAGATGCCGCCTGGGTGCAGACCGATGGCGAGACCGTAAGCGGGTTCGGCCAGGCCGCGACGGTGCTCTACGAGGACAGCCTGCGCGCGGATTTACGCCGGATTCTCGATCTCGCCGCTGCCCTTGCCGCGGATGATCCGTTTCTGCGAGACGTTACGGAGAAGCTGACCCGCGAACATGCCCTAGCGGTGGCTGTGCTGGGCAAGGCGGCGGATGTAATCGGGTTTCATGGCCAGACCATTCTGCACGCGCCGGAAGCGGGACGAACCTGGCAGATTGGCGATGCGCCGCTGCTCTCTCATATCACCCGCCTGCCGGTGGTGCACGATTTCCGCTCGGCCGATGTGGCGGCGGGTGGGCAGGGCGCGCCGCTGGTGCCGCTGTTTCACGCCGCGATGGCCAAGGAGATAGAAAAGCCGCTGCTGATCGTGAATATCGGCGGCGTGGCCAACGCCACATGGCTGGGGCCAAATGGCGAGATTATCGCCTGCGACACCGGGCCTGGAAACGGGCCGTTGGATGACCTCGCCCAAAAACATCTCGGCCAGGCTTACGACAAGGATGGCGCGCTGGCGGCGTCCGGCCAAGTGGATTATGCGCGGCTGCGGGCGCTGTTGGCGCACCCATTTTTTGCACTGCCGCCGCCAAAATCTCTGGATCGATTGAGCTTTTCATCGCTTATCGAGCAAGCCATTGCAGGGTTGGCACCGCCGGAAGCTGCCGCGACACTGGCAGCGTTTATTTGTGCCGCGATTGCGCAAACGCCTTGGCCGGCTCCGCCCAAACAAGTGCTGGTGACCGGCGGCGGGCGGCACAACGCCACTTTAATGGCCGGGCTTGCCGCGCGATTTACCGTGCCGGTACAGCCGGTGGAGGCGGTCGGGTGGAATGGCGATGCGCTGGAAGCACAATGCTTTGCCTTTCTGGCGGTGCGCTCTCTGCGCGGGTTGCCGCTTTCCCTGCCTTCCACCACCGGCGTTAAAGCGCCACAAACCGGCGGGCGGCTTCACGGCACAATTTTGTAGAGCGTCCAACCATTTTTGTTGCGGCCAACCGCGCGTAGCCAAGGTGGTGGCGCGTTTTTATTCAGCGAGTCCCACAATGTTTTGTTGGGCAGGTCATTCACCAGGAGATAGCGGCCAGCTTCCGGGCAGAACAGTACATATTTGGCACCTGTGGCGGTGACGGCTTGTGGCGGGGTGGTGCCGGGCGTGGCGCGCCAGGCAGCACGGTCTTTCATGAAGCCCGCGATGCCGTGGTGATAAAGCGAACCCACGGTGAATATATGCGTACGGTAGAGCAACTCGGGCGTGTCTTCCGGTTGCGCCAGCACCACCTGCCCGGCAGCCGGGGCAAGCAAGGGGGCAATGCCGAGCAAATT
>JAGWIE010000228.1 GCA_028866445.1 Rhodospirillales bacterium
TGGTATAATTCAACGACGCACAAAAATTTTGGTTTTTTATTCTTTTTGCGGAAGCAAGATCAGTCATCCAAACTGACGTTAAATTTTTTAAAAAAAGCTATAATATTTTGTTTTATAAGAAAATTTAAAAAATAATTTGTCCTGCCGGGGCACTATCTCCCTATTTGCAGCCCTTGACGCCCCGACCGCCATCCGCGACGGGTTGCCCATGACACCAGCCGGACAGCTCGACGCCGCTATCGACCTTCTTGGCCTCATCGAGGCCGATCCACGCCCCGCGGATGCGGTGGCCAACCATTTCTTCCGCACACGCCGCTTCATCGGCGGTGGGGACAGGCGGGCCGTTAGTACACTTGTCTGGGGTGTTTTGCGCACCAGGCGGCATCTTGGCTGGTGGATGGATTATTGCCGGGCACCGCATACGCCGCGCCTCCTGCTCGCTGCCCAGGCACTGTTTACCGGCCAAACACCTAACAAAATCGCCGCTGCCTTCCTTTCTGGCCGCTATGGGCCGCCGCCCCTGGAAGCCGCGGAGATGGCGGTGCTGGAAAAGCTCTCCACCCGCACGCTGGAACACCCGGACATGCCGGAGGCGGTGAAATTCGAGGTGCCAGACTGGATTCTGCCCAAGCTGCGTGCGCAGTTTGGACCTACCCTCGCGGCGGAAATGGCGGCGATGAATGAGCCAGCGCCGCTGGATTTGCGGGTGAACCTGCTGAAAGGCACCCGCGACGATGCCTTGCTGGCCTTGGCGGCCGAGCGGCTGACGGCCGAGCTTACCATTTATTCGCCCTGGGGCCTGCGGCTGAAAAACCGCCAATCCATTACCACCGGCAAGGCGTTCCAAGAGGGGCTGGTGGAAATTCAGGATGAAGGCAGCCAGCTTATCGCCCTAAGCCTGGATGCCCAGCCGGGTATGCGCGTGGCGGATTTTTGCGCTGGCGCGGGCGGCAAAACGCTCGCCATCGCCATGGGCATGGGCAATAAGGGTCATATCGTGGCCTGTGATGTCTCCGAGCCTCGGCTGGAGGGGGCAATCAAGCGCCTGCGCCGTGCTGGCGTGCATAATGCCGAGCGGCATTTGCTGGAGCCCGGCGATAAATGGGTGAAGCGTCAGGAGAAAAAATTCGACCGCGTGCTAGTGGATGCGCCCTGTACCGGCACCGGCACCTGGCGCCGCAACCCGGATGCGCGCTTACGCCTTTCTGAGCAAGACCTCGCTGAGCTTACTGTCAAACAGGCAGAGATTCTCGACCGCGCTCAAAAATTAGTGAAGCCAGGAGGCAAACTTGTTTACGCCACCTGCTCCGTGCTGCAAGATGAGAACGAGGCTCAAGCGGAGGCGTTCATGGCTTGTCACCCTGAATTTACCCCCCTGCCCCTGGAAGCGCCTGAGGCGCTGCGCGGGAGCCCAAATCTGCGGCTTTCACCCGCCAAACATGGTACGGATGGCTTCTTCGCCGCCATAATGGTGCGCGCCAGTTGATCTCCATCCGCCGCGCCAGATTGTCAGACGCAAGTGGTATTGCCGCCGTTCACGTCGCAACCTGGCGCAGCGCTTATGCCAATGTGCTGCCGGAAGATTATCTGGCCAAACTCTCAATCTCCCGCCTTGCCAATTATTACGAGCACGGCATCCGACTTGGCCTTGGGCTGCACGTGGCCGCCAGCTATGGCGAGCGTGCCGCGCCGCCGATTCTCGGTTTTTCTTCGGCCGTGCGCTGCCGCGATGCGCGGCTTGGCGAAGGCGAGGTCGAAACGCTTTATGTGCTGGATGATTTCCGGGACCGTGGCCTGGGCGAGCAACTGCTCCTTGCTTCGGCCAAGCATCTTACCCAGCTTGGCTGCCGCTCCGTTTTTGCCTGGGTGCTGAGCGAAAACCCATCCCGTTATTTTTACCAGCATCTTGGCGGCAAGCAGATCGCCAGCGGCACCACCTGGGTTGGCGGGGAAGATATCCCGCAGGTCGCCTTTGCCTGGGACCCGATTGAGACCTTGCTAGACGTGAATGCCTGAACCGCGCGCCATATCTGTTGCCAAAACGGCCCCTGCGCTCTAGTTGGGCGCATGAACCACCAGAAAATTCTCATCCTGGATTTTGGCAGCCAGGTGACCCAGCTTATCGCCCGCCGCGTGCGCGAAAGCGGCGTTTATTGCGAGATTTTACCCTTTAACGCAGATGTTCAGCGTATGCGCGATTTTGGCGCCGCCGGCATTATCCTCTCAGGCGGCCCGGCCAGCGTTGCCGATGAAGGCAGCCCTCGCGCACCGGATTGGGTGTTCTCCTCCGGCCTGCCGGTGCTGGGCATTTGCTACGGCCAGATGGCCATGTGCGTGCAGCTGGGCGGTGCGGCCAAGGGCGCTGAAATCCGCGAGTTCGGGCGGGCGCATATCGAAGTGGTGGCCGATTGTGAGCTATTCGACGGGACCTGGAGCGTCGGTGCGCGCGAACAGGTGTGGATGAGCCATGGCGACCACATCTCCGCCCCGCCGCCGGGTTTTAAAACCGTCGCGGTTTCAGAGGGTGCTCCCTATGCTCTCATCGCTAATGATGAGCGCAAATATTACGGCATGATGTTTCACCCCGAGGTGGTGCACACCCCGCATGGTGCCCAGTTGCTCAAAAACTTCACCCATAAGGTTTGCGGCCTTTCCGGTGACTGGACTATGGCGAGCTTCCGCCATGCTGAGATCGAGAAAATCCGCGCCCAGGTGGGTAAAGGCCGGGTAATCTGCGGGCTTTCCGGCGGGGTAGATTCCTCCGTCGCCGCCGCCCTTATTCACGAAGCCATAGGCGACCAGCTCACCTGCATTTTCGTCGATCACGGGCTGCTGCGCGCGGGTGAGGCGGATGAGGTTGTGAAGGTGTTTCGCGACCAGTTCAACATCAAACTCATCCATCGCGATGCGTCAGATTTGTTCCTGGGCGAGCTGAAGGGCGTGACGGACCCTGAGGCCAAGCGCAAGATTATTGGCAAGCTCTTCATTGATGTGTTCGATGAGGAAGCCACGAAGCTTGGCGGGGCTGAGTTCCTGGCACAGGGCACGCTGTATCCGGACGTGATCGAATCCGTCTCAGCCCTCGGCGGTCCTTCCGTTACCATCAAATCGCACCATAATGTCGGTGGCTTGCCGGACTATATGACGCTCAAGCTGGTTGAGCCATTGCGGGAATTGTTCAAGGACGAAGTCCGCGCGTTGGGGCGGGAGTTGGGGCTGCCGGAGAC
>JAGWIE010000229.1 GCA_028866445.1 Rhodospirillales bacterium
GACATTGCAGCCGTACTGGGTGAGGAGATGGCGTTTTTCGAACGCTTCTACCCGCTGCCAGAGCATGGCAACTGGGAAGAGAAAATCATCCTGGAACGCCGCGCTGCGTTCGGGCCGGAGGAGGCGCGCCTGGCCGCCTGCCGGGCCAAACTGCTGGCGGTGCGCAGCAAACGCGTGCGCCCAGGGCGGGATGACAAGATTCTGGCCGATTGGAATGCGCTGACCTTAGCGGCACTGGTAAAAGCAGGGTGCGTGTTTGGAGAGCCGGGCTGGGTGGCGCTGGCGGCGCGAGTTTTTGCAACGCTGGTCGAAAAAATGAGTCAGGCGGATGGGCGGATAGCCCATTCCATGCGCCACGGCAGAATTTCCGCCGCCGGGTTGCTGGAGGACCAGGCGGGGATGATTCGCGCTGCTTTGGCGCTGTATCAAGCAACAGGCGACGCGGATTATCTGCGCCGGGCGGAGACGATTCTGGCCGCCACGGAAACGCATTTCGGCGATGGGGATGGTGCTTTCTACATGTCCGCTGATGATGCCGGGGATGTTTATGCCCCCCGCGCGCGGCATGTGCAGGATGGGCCGGCGCCCTCTGGCATCGGGTTGATGGCGGAGAATTACGCCGTACTGTTTCACCTCACCGGGCAAGATGGCTTTCGTACCAAAGCAGAAGCCGTGCTGGCGGCGTTTGGCGGGCGGGCGCAGGCGCTCACCGGTTCCCCCATTTTGCTGGCGGCGGCTGATTTGCTGGCGAATGCCGCTTGCGTCGTGATAACCGGCGAGGCCGGGGATTTAGCCCAGGCCGCGCTGGCGGCAGCCGCTCCGGCAATGGTGGTGCTACGCGGTGGCGCGAAGCTGAAAGCCGGGCACCCAGCCTATGGCAAGCCGGATGATGTGCGGGCGGCTTATCTATGCCGGGGCAATGTTTGTGGCTTGCCGATGGCGGATGTGGAAGCTTTAAAGCAAGCGCTGCAATGTTCCACGTGGAACATCTCCGTGAACCCAGTTTAATAACGTAGCGTTAGTTATTGATGCCTATGCCTTCTCCTGGTGATATTTGAAGGAGGCGTTTATCATATCCAGCAGATGCTGGCCCGCCGTGGTGGGTTGGTATTTCGGCATCTCGCCTGGTTGCAGGCAGGTGGGCAGGCATTCCACCGGCGCGTAAAAATCGGGGTCGAAGAAAAACGGCAGGGAATAACGTTCCTGGCCTGAAATGTTGATCACGCGGTGCGGGGTGGAGCGGAACACGCCATTGGTCCAGCGTTCCATCATGTCGCCGATATTCACAACCAACGTGCCGGGGATGGGCGGGGCGCTGATCCAGCGCCCATCCAGCCCCTGGACTTGCAACCCGCCGGAGCTGTCCTGGTGCAGCAGGGTCAGGCAGCCGTAATCGGTGTGGGCCCCGGCACCCAGCTGTGCCTCGGTAATGCGCCCGGTTTGCGGCGGGTAGTGGAGCGGGCCAAGCGTGGTCATGGGAATGCCGAGCCAGGGCTCGAAATAAGTTTTCTCCAGCCCGAGGGCGATGGCGAAGGCGCCAAGAATGGTTTTGCCGAGCTCAACCAACCGGTCATAATAATCCTGCATCACCGTGCGCCAGCCTGGCAGGTCTGGCCATAAATTCGGGCCGTGCAAAGGCAGCCCGGCTTGCACGCGGGGGTGGGTTAAGGGTAGATCTCGCCCGATTTTAAAGCCCTCTTTCAAATCTCCGGCCTGTTGCTGTTTTGCGGGGTCGAGATTCTCACCGCCGATGCGAAACCAGCCGCGATGGCAGGCGGAATGCTCGATGGCGGATTTTTCTTTCTCCTCCGCGGGGAGGGCAAAAAAACGCCGCGCGGATTCATAAACACGATTTATCAATTCCTGCGGAATGCCGTGGTTTTTGATATAGAAAAATCCGATCTCCCGGCAGGCCTGGCCGATGGCCGCAGCGGGCGCCATGTCCCCCGCCAGAAGCGGGGCGATATCGATAATGGGAATGGTATCGAGCGCGATGCTTGCGAGGCCGGGGGCGAGGTTTATGGTGTCTGGCATGAGCCGGATGCTAGACGGCCCGCGTTTTGGATTCCAGGAGCATTGTCTTTGCCAGAAACATATTTGCTCGGTATCGATTTGGGCGCGGGCAGCCTGAAAGCAACGCTGATAACGCCGGAAGGTGTGGTGAAGGCCGAGGCTGGCACCCCGATTTCCACAAGGATGCGGCATTTTGGCTGGGCGGAGCAGGACCCGGCGGAATGGTACGCGGCCCTTTGCCGGGCGGTGAAACAGGTGCTGGCGGGAATTGAGCCGGGGAACATTGCCGGAATTGGCGTCTCCGCTGGGGCGCATATTCCGGTGTTAACGGACGCTAAAGGGGCGGTGCTGCGCCCGGCGATTATGTGGAGCGACCAGCGCGCCGCCGAGGAAGCCGCCGCGCTGCACCGGCAGGCGGGCAAGGAGATTATCGCCGCCTCGCTAAACCGGGTGAACCCGACCTGGACGCTGGCGATGCTGGCCTGGCTGCGGGCGCATGAGCCCGACGTGATGGCGCGGGCGAAGCGGCTTTACCTCGCCAAGGATTTTCTGCGCCATTGCCTGACCGGCACCTGGGAGACGGATTATTCCGATGCTGTGGGCGCGCTGCTGGCCGATGACGCCGCCAAGGGATGGTCCGCCGAGCTGGCGGGGCTGGTTGGGCTGGACATGGCGATTTTACCGCCGATTGTGCCGGCGGCGCAGATTGTGGGGGGCGTTACGGCAAAGGCTGCTGCCCAAACCGGGTTGAAGCCGGGCACGCCGGTTGTATGCGGTGCCAACGACACAACGGTGGAGTTCTTCGGCGTGGGCGGCAATGCGCCCGGCATGGGCGGGGTGAAGCTGGCCACGGCGGGGGTGCTGTTTTTGGCCACACAGGGGCCGGAGGTGCATCCGCCCATTTCCTGTTACCCGCATATTATGCCGGGCATGTACTACACCGCCACGGGCACGAATTCCTGCGCCTCAGCCCACCGCTGGGTGCGGGATTTGATGTTCGCCGAGGGCGGATTTGAGGCGATGGACGCGCTGGCGAGTGCCGCACCGCGCGGGGCGGAGGGTTTGCTGTTTCACCCTTATTTGCAAGGCGAGCGGGCACCTTATTGGGACCCGCTGCTGCGCGCGGATTTTATCGGCATGACCATGGCCCATGGCAAGATGCATTTCGCCAGAGCGGTTTATGAGGGGATTGCGTTTTCGATAAA
>JAGWIE010000230.1 GCA_028866445.1 Rhodospirillales bacterium
GCCGCAGCCACCGGCATTTACGACATTCGTGGCGGCGGCACCAAGCGCAAGCTGCCGCATTTTGACGATCTGTTATTCATCGGCGCATCTGTTTCCCGCTATCCGCTGGAAGGCTATCGCGAAAAATGCGGCACAGATGTCGTGCTCGGCACGCGCTTTGCCAAAAAGCCCATTCATCTGAAAACCCCCGTGACAATCGCTGGCATGTCCTTCGGCGCGCTTTCCGGCAACGCCAAGGAGGCTCTCGGGCGCGGTGCCTCGGCTGTCGGCACTTCTACCACCACGGGCGATGGCGGCATGACGCCGGAGGAGCGCGGGCATTCTCAAACGCTGGTGTATCAATATCTGCCCTCCCGCTACGGCATGAACCTCACTGACCTTCGCAAGGCCGATGCCATAGAGGTCGTGGTGGGGCAGGGTGCCAAGCCCGGCGGCGGTGGCATGTTGCTGGGGCAAAAAATCTCGCCGCGCGTGGCGCAGATGCGTAATTTGCCTGAAGGCATCGACCAGCGTTCCGCCTGCCGCCACCCAGATTGGACCGGCCCTGATGATCTTGAAATTAAAATCCTGGAGCTGCGCGAGCTTACCAATTGGGAGAAGCCGATCTACGTGAAGGTCGGTGCCTCCCGCCCGTATTACGATATCGCCCTGGCGATAAAAGCCGGTGCTGATGTTGTGGTGCTGGATGGGATGCAAGGTGGCACCGCCGCCACGCAGGAAGTGTTTATTGAGCAAGTGGGCATCCCCATCCTCGCGGCCATCCGCCCCGCCGTGCAGGCGCTGCAAGATCTGGGGATGCACCGCAAAGTTCAGCTCATCGTCTCCGGCGGTATCCGCACAGGTGCGGACGTCGCCAAGGCCATCGCCCTGGGCGCGGATGCGGTTGCCATCGGCACCGCGGCGCTCATCGCACTGGGCGATAATTCGCCTGAGTTTGAGGATGAATACCGCAAGCTCGGCACCACGGCTGGCGCGTATGATGATTGGCACGAGGGCCGCGATCCCGCCGGCATCACCACGCAGGACCCAGCCCTGGCTGCACGACTGGACCCGGTGAAGGCTGGCCGCCGCCTGGCGAATTATCTCTCGGTGCTCACGCTGGAAGCGCAGACCATCGCGCGCGCCTGTGGCAAGAGCCATCTGCATAATCTGGAACCTGAGGATCTGGTGGCGTTAACCCTGGAAGCCTCCGCCATGGCGCAAATTCCGCTGGCGGGCACAAACTGGATACCTGGCAAGAACTTCTAACAAGGAAGCGAATGACAAAAATGGCAATTAAGCTGGCCGAAAAGGCAAAAGAACTCGGACTGAAATATTTCCTGATTTCCTATACGGATCTTTTCGGCAGCCAGCGCGCCAAACTGGTCCCGGCCTCAGCCATTACGGAAATGCAGAAAAATGGCGCCGGTTTCGCGGGCTTCGCGACATGGCTGGATATGTCTCCCGCGGACTCAGACATGTTCGCACTGCCAGACCCTGCAACCCTTACCCCCTTGCCGTGGAAAAAAGAGGTGGGCTGGCTCGCCTCCAACATTTACATGAACGGCCAGAAGGTGGAGCAGGGGCCGCGCAACGTGCTGGAACGCGTGATTGCTCAGGCCAGTTCCGCCGGGTATCAGATGAAAAGCGGCGTGGAATGTGAATTTTTCCTCACCCTGCCAGACGGTTCCGCGATATCCGACCCGCTCGATACCGCGACCAAGCCCTGCTACGATGCCGGGGCCTTACTGCGCCGCTACGATGTCATCACTGAAATTTGCGATGCCATGCTGGAACTCGGCTGGGGCGCTTACCAAAACGACCATGAAGACGCGAACGGCCAGTTTGAAATGAACTGGCATTATGGCGACGCGCTTCTCACCGCTGATCGTCACGTGTTTTTCAAATTCATGGCCAAATCCATCGCCGAGAAGCATGGCCTGCGCGCCACCTTCATGCCCAAACCTTTCCTGGGCCTCACCGGCTCTGGCTGCCACAGCCATGTCTCACTCTGGAAGGGCGATAAAAACCTGTTCGAGGATGATAAGGGCGAACTTGGCGTCTCCAAGCTTGGCTATCATTTCATCGGCGGCGTCATCCAACATGCTGATGCGCTGGCCGCTCTCACCAATCCAACGGTGAATAGCTATAAGCGCATCAATGCCCCGCGCACCATTTCCGGTGCCACCTGGGCGCCGAACACCGTTACCTATTCCGGCAATAATCGCACGCATATGATCCGCATTCCTGAGGCGGGGCGCTTTGAAATGCGGCTCGCGGATGGCGCGGTTAACCCGTATCTGCTGCAAGCGGCTATCCTCGTGGCGGGGCTGGATGGCATTGCCCACAAAACCAATCCCGGCAAGCGGCTGGACATCAACATGTACACAGATGGCCATACGGTAAAAGACGCCAAACGCCTGCCGCTTAATCTGCTGGATGCGCTGCGAGCCCTCGAAGCCTCTACAACCCTGAAAGCGTCTCTAGGTGAATCTTTCGTAAATTCCTATACTAAATTAAAGCATGGCGAATGGAATGCGTTCTCGGCACATCTTTCAGATTGGGAACGTCAGGCCACGCTGGATTGCTGACGCGACCCAGGTTGCCTTGCCAGGGTGGGCCGCGCGTGCGATTCAAACCGAATGCTCACCGGCCTATCCGCAGACTCCGCTGTTTTTGAAGCGTTACGCAAACTAAACAACGCGCACGCACAGGAGCTTTCCTATGCCAATGAAGATCGTTTCAGGCATTTGCTGGAACGATCTTTTTTTGCCGCCGCGATCAATGGGGCGGAAGCATTTCTTATCGCCTTCGATCAGAATGCCGATTACGACTCGCCGAACTTTCTTTGGTTCCGAAACCGGTTTTCAAAATTCATCTATATTGACCGCGTGGTGACGGATGCAGCCGCGCGCGGGCGGGGGCATGGCGCTGCGCTGTATGAGGCGTTGTTTCAGCAAGCGCGTGCAGCCGGGCATATTCTGGTGGTGTGCGAGGTGAACGAATACCCGCCAAACCCAGCCTCGGATGCGTTTCATGCGCGCCTTGGCTTTGTGCAGGCGGGCAGTGCGGCGCTGCCGGATGGCGGCAAAAAAGTCCGTTATTTCGTCAAGGAGCTATAAAAAACCCCCGGAGCCTGAGCGCCGGGGGTTTCTTTTAACAGTTCAGATCAGAGCTGGGCTGCAGCGTACTCGTAATTCGCCAGCTTGTTCAGGTAGTTGGTGATGTAATCCGGGCG
>JAGWIE010000007.1 GCA_028866445.1 Rhodospirillales bacterium
GACGGCCTCGCCCCGCTCACCCTGCTGGAAGTCCACAACATGATCGGCGATGGGGCCAAGGTGCTGGTAGAACGCGCTTTCGCCGCGCGCGGCCGCATGGCGCAGCCTCGCCATTTGGCGCATTTCATGGATATTTACGGAAAAAATCCTGTCATCCATACGGTGATTTACGATGGCATACTGCCCGCTTTGGAAGCGTTGAAGGCGCAAGGCCGACCGCTTGGCATCTGCACCAACAAGCCCATGCACGCTACCCGGGAGGTGCTGGATGCACTGAACCTTACCCGCTTTTTCGGCGCTGTGGTGGGGGGCGATGCCACGCCCTATCGCAAGCCAGACCCGCGCCATCTGGCCGCCGTGCTCGCAGAGCTGGAGGTGACGGACGCCATCATGGTGGGGGACCACGCCAATGACATGAAAGCCGCCGCCGGGTTGAAGCTGCCGGGAATCTTCTGTGCCTGGGGTTATGGCGAGGGGCAGGGCGAGGTCTTGGCTAAAGCCCCGGCCGAGTTGGCGGAGATTATTGCCCGGCTGGGCTAGACATGCATCGCAACTTTGCGTAACGCGCGCTTGACGATCCGCGCTAGATGTCCCATCTGGCAATCAGGACTAAATCAGTCCGTTTAATGGGGTTGTTATGCTGAAACTCTCACGCCTGACAGATTATGCGGTAGCCGCGCTGGTGCGTCTGGGCATGGCCGATGGCGTTGAAACCTCGCCCGGCATCGCGGCGGGCATTGGGGTGCCGGAGCCAACAGTGGCGAAAGTGCTGAAAGCCTTGGCCGGGAATGGCTTGGTTATCTCCACACGCGGTGCGCGGGGCGGCTACCGTTTAAGTAAGCCATTAACTGAAATATCTGTCTCCGAAGTGATTGTCGCCATTGATGGACCCATTGCGCTCACCTCCTGCGTGGAGGGAACGGGCATTTTGTGTGAAAGCCAGGCCCTTTGCCCCGTTGCTGGGCGGTGGGACCCGGTGAATAACGCCATTCGCGATGCACTCTCCCATATTTCCCTGGCTGATATGGCTGTGGCCTCCGTGCCGCTAGCGTTTCGTATCCCGGCCCAGCCGATCAATGAGGTTGTCTGATAATGTCTACCACCACTGAAGCCACAATTCAGGAATTAGCGGCGCAGAAATATAAATACGGGTTCTCCACGGATATTCTGATGGAGGAATTTCCCAAAGGCCTGTCCGAGGACATTGTGCGCCTCATCTCCGCCAAAAAAGGCGAGCCCACCTGGCTTCTGGAATGGCGCCTGAAATCCTATCATGCCTGGCTGAAGATGGAGGAGCCGGAATGGGCGCGCGTCCATCACCCGCCGATCGATTATGACGACCTCTATTATTATGCCGCCCCGGCCAAGCCCGTGCCCAAATCACTGGACGAGGTAGACCCTGAGCTACTCAAAACCTACGAGAAGCTGGGTATCCCGCTGAACGAGCGCGCTGCTCTGGCTGGCGTGGCAGTTGATGCGGTGTTCGATTCCGTTTCCGTCGCTACCACCTTCCGGGACACGCTGGCCAAAGCCGGCGTCATCTTCTGCCCGATCTCGGAAGCGGTGAAGGAGCACCCGGAACTCGTCCGCCAATATCTCGGCTCCGTGGTTCCGGCCGGCGATAATTACTTCGCCGCGTTGAACTCCGCCGTGTTCTCTGATGGGAGTTTCGTTTTCATCCCCAAGGGCGTGCGCTGCCCGATGGAACTTTCCACCTATTTCCGCATCAATGCCCGCAATACCGGGCAGTTTGAGCGCACACTGATCATCGCCGAGGACGGCGCCTCCGTCTCCTATCTTGAAGGCTGCACCGCGCCGATGCGCGATGAAAACCAGCTCCACGCCGCCGTGGTTGAGCTGGTGGCGATGGACGAAGCCAAGATCAAATATTCCACCGTGCAGAACTGGTATCCCGGTGACGCGGAAGGGAAGGGTGGCATCTATAACTTCGTCACCAAGCGCGGCGCCTGCCGGGGTAAAAACTCCAAAATCTCTTGGACTCAGGTGGAAACCGGCTCGGCCATCACCTGGAAATACCCCTCCTGCATTTTGCAGGGCGATGGCTCGGTGGGTGAGTTCTATTCCGTCGCCGTCACCAATAATCGCCAGCAGGCCGATACCGGCACCAAGATGATCCATATCGGAAAAAACACCACGAGCACGATCATTTCCAAGGGCATCTCCGCCGGTCACTCCAACAACACCTATCGCGGCCTGGTGAAGATCATGCCTGGCGCTTCCGGCGCGCGGAACTTCACACAATGCGATTCGCTGCTCATCGGCGACCAATGTGGCGCGCATACGGTGCCGTATATCGAAAACCGCAACGCCTCGGCCAAGGTGGAGCATGAAGCGACCACCAGCAAAATCGCCGAGGACCAACTTTTCTATTGCCGCTCGCGTGGTCTTTCCGAGGAAGACGCGGTGGGCCTCATCGTCAATGGCTTCTGCAAGGATGTGCTGAAGGAATTGCCGATGGAATTCGCCGTCGAGGCACAAAAATTACTCGCTGTTTCTTTGGAAGGCTCTGTCGGTTGATGCTTGAGATCAAGAATTTACATGCGCGCATTGGCGATGCGGAAATCCTCAAAGGGGTAACGCTCACCATTCCGGATGGCGAAATCCACGCCATCATGGGGCCCAACGGCGCTGGAAAATCCACTTTGTCTTACGTTCTCTCCGGTCGCGACGGCTATGAGGTCACGGATGGCGAGGTGCTGTTCAACGGCGAAAATATTCTGGAAATGGACCCGGAAGACCGCGCCGCCACTGGCCTATTCCTGGCGTTCCAGTACCCGGTGGAATTGCCCGGCGTAGGCAACGCCAATTTCCTGCGTACCTCGCTCAACGCCATTCGCCGCAAGCGCGGTGAGGACGAGCTGGATGCTGTTGCTTTCCTGAAACTCGCTCGTGGTGCCGTGAAGCAATTGGCGATGAAGGAGGATTTCCTGAAACGCAACGTGAATGTTGGCTTCTCCGGCGGTGAAAAAAAACGCAATGAGATGCTGCAAATGGCGATTTTAAAGCCGCATCTCGCGATTCTGGACGAGACAGATTCTGGCCTGGATATCGACGCGCTGAAGATTGTGGCGGAAGGCGTAAACAGCCTGCGCGATGAGAAATTCTCAGCCCTCATCATCACCCATTACCAGCGCCTGCTGGATTATATCGTACCGGACATGGTGCATGTTCTGGCGGGTGGTAAAATCGTACGCTCCGGTCCGGCCTCCTTGGCGCTGGAGCTGGAAGCCAGCGGTTATGCCGGGCTGGAAGCCGCCTGACCATGAATGCTCTGCCCACCCGCAAGCTGGAAGCCTGGCGCTATACGGATATGCGCCCGCTTTCCGCCATCAGTTTTGGGGAGCCGCCGGCTGTTTCGGCAACCCCTGAATTACCGGATTTGCCTTATCCGCGCATGGTGTTTTTAAACGGCGCATTAAACACCGCACTTTCCACCAGCTTTGCCTTTGCCAAACCCTATGCGCCTTTCGCGGTGCGGGGTGCGCAACCAATGGTGTTAATTAATGCTGAACATGCCAAGGGCGGTATCAATATCGAAATCCCCGCGGGGCAGGATGCCGGGGAATTGCTGCTGGTATCACAGGCTTCAGGCGCGGCACCTTTCGCTTTCCACCCGCGCCACCGCGTGAAGTTGGGGCAGGGGGCAAAGCTTACGCTCATCCAGCTTGATAAAGGCGAAGGCACGTACTGGCAGAATGTGGTGTTCGAAATTGAGGTGGAGGCCGGTGCCAAATTCCAGCATTTCCGCTTGCAGCAGGAGGGCACGGAAGCCTTCAACACCACTACCATCCATGCCGATATCGCGGGTGATGCCGCTTACGAGCATTTTACACTCACGCTCGGCGCCAAGATCTCTCGCACAGAGATTGAGGCGAATCTGCTGGGCCAGACCGCACTCGCCCACCTTAATGCCGCACAACTTCTGGGCGGCACGCAGCATGGTGATTTCACCACCATCATTCGCCACAAGGCACCCAACTGCCCTTCGCGCCAGACGGTGAAATCCGTGCTCGCGGGGCGTGCGCGCGGTGTGTTCCAGGGCAAGATCGAGGTGGACCAGATCGCCCAGAAGACCGACGGCTACCAGATGAGCCAGGCGCTGCTGCTCTCGCCGGAAGCCGAGATGGATATCAAGCCAGAGCTGCAAATCTTCGCGGATGACGTAAAGTGCAGCCATGGCGCCACCATCGGAGCGTTGGACGAGGAGCAGGTGTTTTATCTGCGTTCACGCGGAATTCCTGAGGCAGATGCACGGCAAATCCTCATCCGCGCGTTTATCGAGGAAGCGCTGGAACCCGTTGCTCATGATGCCTCGAAGGCATTGTTTGAGGACGTTCTGGATAGCTGGTGGGGCCGGCAATGAGCCTCACCACGCTACCGATGGACGTTCACGCCATACGGCAGGATTTCCCGATCCTGTCGCAGAAAGTTCATGGCAAACCCTTCGTGTTTTTGGATTCCGGCGCCTCCGCGCAGAAGCCGAAACAGGTCATCGAGGCCATGCGCTTCGTGATGGAGGAGCAATACGCCAACGTCCATCGCGGCCTGCACTACATGTCCGAAAAAGCCTCGGATGCGTATGAGAATGTGCGTGACAAGGTAGCGGAACTGCTCAACGCGGGTAGCCGGGAGGAGATCGTCTTCACCCGCAACGCAACGGAGAGCATCAATTTGGTGGCTTACACCTGGGGCCGCACGGCCCTGAATCCAGGGGACGTGGTGGCGGTTTCCGAAATGGAGCATCACGCCAATCTCGTACCCTGGCAGATGCTGCGCGATGCCCACGGCACGGAACTCCGAATTATCAAGATCACCGATTCCGGCGAGCTGGACTGGGATTCGCTTGAGCAGGTTTTTGCCGACGGCAAGGTGAAGCTGTTGGCACTCACCCATATGTCCAACGTGCTGGGCAGCTACACGCCGGTGGAACGGCTGGCGAAATTTGCGCACGCGCACGGTGCTAAAATCCTGCTGGATGGTTCCCAGGCCATTGTTCACCGTGCTGTGGATGTGCGGGCCATCGACGCAGATTTTTACGTGTTCTCCGGCCATAAACTCTACGGTCCCACCGGCATTGGCGTGCTCTACGCCAAAGCGGAAATCCTTGATGCGATGCCCCCCTTCTTGGGCGGCGGAGACATGATTGCCTCCGTCTCTTACCAAAAATCCACCTGGGCCAAGCCGCCTCATCGTTTCGAGGCTGGTACGCCCGCCATCATCGAAACCATCGGCTTGGGCGCTGCCATCGATTATGTCCGTGCCATCGGGTTTGATGCCATTGCTGAGCATGAGCAACAGCTTACCGAACACGCGCTGGCTACACTCAACCAGGTCGAGGGCCTGCGGATTCTCGGTTCCGCGCAGGATCGCGGCGGTGTTATCTCCTTTGTGATGAAGGATGCCCATGCGCACGACATCGCAACATTGCTGGACCGCCAAGGCATCGCTGTGCGCGCCGGGCATCATTGTGCTGAACCGCTGATGGGCCGCCTCGGTGTTTCCAGCACCGCGCGTGCCACCTTTGGTCTCTACACTTTGCCGGAAGAAATCGACGCGCTGGCCAGCGGCTTAGAGAGGGTAAGGAAGATTTTCGCATGAGCGAGGCTCTTTACCAATCTATCGTGCTTGAGAGCAGCCGTAACCCGCAGCACGCGGGGCGCCCGGCCGTGTTCAACGCGGAGGGGCGAAGCGAAAATCGCATGTGCGGAGACATAATCAGCATCTTTCGCGGTGCAGATGGCTGGCGACATGAAGCTCAGGGCTGCGCTATTCTTGCCGCCAGCGCGGAGCTGATGTGCATTGCGGCCACCGGCAAAACGGCCGCTGAGATCTCCATGTTAAGTTGGATGTTTGAGAAACTCGTAAACACCGGGGAAGTAAACCCGGAATTGGGAGACCTGAATGCGCTTGCAAGCATTGCGCAATATCCTTCCCGGCTTCGGTGCGCGACACTCCCCTGGAGCGCCCTTGGAAACGCCATCGCTGGAGATGCAGAAAATGGCTGAGCCGGTGCAGGAACCTGAACAGATGCAGCCGGTCACGAGCTGGACGCCCGATGGTGAAACTGCGCCTCGCGTTTCCGAGGAGGCGGTGATCGGTGCCATTTGCACCGTGTACGATCCGGAAATCCCGGTGAATATCTACGAACTTGGCCTTATCTATGCGGTTGAGATCGCGGAGAACGGCAATGTGAAGGTTGAGATGACCCTCACCGCGCCGGGCTGCCCTTCAGCGCAGGAACTGCCGGAAATGGTGAAGCACGCCATTGCGCAGATCGACGGTGTGGCTGACATCGAGGTTGATACCGTATGGGACCCGCCATGGGACCAGAGCCGGATGAGCGAAGAGGCTCGTCTTTCGTTGAACATGTTTTGAGGTGACGAAATGGAAGTGACCCAAACCCCCGCACCGAAACGGCGTGAACTCCCGCCGTTGATGACACTGACGGATGCTGCCATGGACCGCCTGCGCCGCCTTTATGCGGGCGGTGAGAAAGGCAAGCTGCTGCATATTTCCGTTGGCACCAAGGGCTGCTCTGGGATGTCTTACCAGATGAGCTGGGTGGAAAAACCGAGCCCCACGGATGAGGTTGTGAAATCGCAGGACCTCACGGTGCTGGTGGACCGCAAGGCAACCTTGTTTCTCATCGGCACGGTGATGGATTACCGCCAGGACAAGTTAACAAGCGGCTTCACCTTCGAGAACCCGAACGAGAAAGGCCGCTGCGGCTGCGGCGAAAGTTTTCACGTTTAAGCCGCCAGCGTCACACTCACAGGCACGTGGTCGCTCGGCTGGGTTTTGGCCCGCTCATCTTTATGGATGGTCACGGATATCAACCGCTCTGCCAGCCTGGGCGAGAGCAATGCGTGGTCTATTCTCAGGCCCACATTCCTGTCCCAGGCGCCGGCCTGATAATCCCAAAAAGTATAGAGCGTCTCTTTCGGGTGCAGTGCGCGCACCGCCTCGGTTAGCCCGGTGTGCAAAAGCGCATGAAACGCCGCGCGGGTTTCCGGGCGGATCAGCGCGTCATTGGCGGGCAGGGCGCGGGGGGCGAAATCCGCGTCTGTCGGGCAAACATTATAATCGCCCGCAAGAATAAAATCCTCATCTGATTCCATCATCGCCGCTGCATGTTCGCGCAGCGCCGTCATCCAGTGCAGTTTGTACTGATACCCCGCTTCGCCGCCGGAATTGCCGTTGGGCAGATACAGACCACCGATTTTCACGCCCCGCGCTTTCACTTCAACGAAGCGCGCATGGGCGTCTTCCTCATTCATGCCGGGTAGGCGGCGGTGCGTTACCTCAACACCACCCTTATGCAGAATGGCCACACCATTATAGGATTTCTGCCCGACAATTTCCGCCTCATACCCTAGTGCCGAGAACGCCATGGTGGGGAATTGGTGCGCCTCGCATTTAATCTCTTGCAGCAACAAAAAATCCGGCTGCTCGCGCGCCAGAAAATCCGCGACATGCGCCTCGCGCGTGCGGACGGAGTTGACGTTCCAAGTGGTGATTTTAGTCAACGGAGAACGACGTGCCGCAGCCGCAGGAGGCCGTTGCGTTCGGGTTCTTGATCATAAAATGGGCGCCCATCAGCGCGTCGCTAAAATCAAGTTCCGCCCCGCCCAGAAAATCCAGGCTTACGGGATCCACGAACACAGTGGCACCGTCGCGCTCCAGCATCAGATCATCCGGTGCCCGCGCATCCGTCAGGTCGAACTTATATTGCAGGCCGGAGCAGCCACCGGCCAGCACCTCCACCCGCAGCGCCTTGGCGCCCGGCTCACCGGCCAGAATCTCCGCCACCCTGGCGGCGGCGGCGGCGGAAATGGCAAAAGGGGCGATCACGTCGTTCATAGATAATATATAGCGCGGCTGGGCCTTGGAGGTAAGGCCACGCTGTTCTAAAGCCCTGCTTATGATGAAAGCCCCCTATGCTGTACAGGAGCAGGAAACGCGTGGGCGCACCCATGATCAGGCGCGTTCAGATGATCGCAGCCCCTATCAGCGCGACCGCGACCGCGTGGTGCACTGCTCGGCCTTTCGCAAGCTGCAATATAAAACCCAGGTTTTCATCAATCGTGAGGGGGATTTCTACCGCACGCGCCTAACCCACAGCCTGGAAGTGGCTCAAATTGCCCGCGCCATTGCCCGCGCCTTGGCGTTTGATGAAGACCTCACCGAATGCCTGGCTTTGGCGCATGATTTGGGCCACCCGCCCTTTGGCCATGCGGGGGAAAAGGGGCTGGATGAGGCGCTGAGGGATTTCGGCGGGTTCGACCATAACGACCAGAGCTTCCGCGTCGTCACCCGGCTTGAGCAGCGTTATGCCGCGTTTGATGGGCTGAACCTCACCTGGGAAAGCCTGGAAGGGTTGGCCAAGCATAACGGCCCCTTGAAAAACCCGCCGCCGACCATCGCCGCGTTCGATGCGCAAACCAGCCTGGACCTTGCCCGCCAAACCTCAGGCGAGGCGCAAATTGCCGCGTTTTCAGATGATATTGCCTATAACACCCATGATTTGGATGACGGCCTGCGCGCTGGGTTGTTCAGCTTTGAGGACATCCTGCCTTTGCCTATCATTGGTGATCTGCTGCGCGAGGCTCGCAGCCGCACCGATGAACCCCACCGTATCCGCGCCGAGCTTAGCCGCAGCGTGATCAATGCCCTGGTGCATGATGCGCTGGCTGAAAGCGGGCGCCGTCTGGCGGCACTCAGCCCCAAACGCGCTGAGGATATCCGCGCCGCCGTAACCCCGGTTATCGCTTTCTCAGATGAATTCCGGGTGGCGAATATCGAGCTGAAGCGTTTCCTCATGGCGCGTATGTATCGGCATTGGAAGCTAAACCGTATGAACCATAAATGCGCCAACGTGACGCGCACTTTGGGCGGCCTGCTGCTGCGCAAGCCGGATCTGCTGCCGGATGACTGGCGCGAGCGCGCTGGCAAGGGCGAAACCCTGCAAGCCGCCGCCACGGTGCGCGACTACGTGGCTGGCATGACCGACCGTTACGCCTTGGATGAATTTTCCCGTTTGACCGATCCATCGGTCCCCGCTTGAGAGAGATGATGCAAGACGAAAATTTGTTTGCCGCTATGCGTGGCGATGTTCTCAACGCCTTGGATGCCCTAGCCCCCGGCCTGCCGCCGGATGTTCTGGCGCGCGTGGAGGTTACCCCCACCAAGGATGCGGCGCATGGGGACATGGCGACCAACGCCGCCATGATCGCCGCCAAGCCCGCGGGTAAAAACCCCCGTGAGTTGGCTGCCGGGCTGGTGGAAGTGCTGAGCGCCCGCGCGGGAATCGCCAAGGCCGAAGCGGCGGGGCCAGGCTTCGTTAATCTCACCCTTTCGCCTGCTTTGCTGCTGGCGCAACTGCCCGTCATTTTGAATGCCCAGGAGGCCTACGGCCAGGGCGCGTCCCGCGCGCGGAAGATCAATGTGGAGTATGTCTCCGCCAACCCCACCGGGCCGCTGCATGTCGGCCATTGCCGCGGGGCCGTGGTGGGCGATGCGCTTTCCAACCTGCTCACCAAGGCTGGTTATGAGGTCACCAAGGAGTATTACATCAACGATGCCGGGGCGCAGGTGCTGGCCTTGGCGCGTTCGGTCTATGTCCGGTATTTGGAGGCGCTGAAGCTCTCGCCGGAGGCCTATATCGAAACCGTGCCCGGCGGAATGCAATATGGCGGGGCGTATCTCATCCCCATCGGCGAAGCGCTTGCAGAAAAATATGGCGATGAATACGCCGAAACCCCGGAGGCCAACTGGCTCGATATTTTTCGGGATTTTGCCGTTTCCCGTATGATGGTCATGATCCGCGAGGATCTGGCGGCGCTTGGCGTGCGGCACGATGTGTTTTCCTCCGAACGCGTTTTGGTGGAAAATGGTGGGGTGGAGCGTGGCTTGCAGGTGCTGCGCGGAAAAGGCCTGATCTATCGCGGCATATTGGAACCGCCGAAAGGCAAAACACCTGAGGATTGGGAGCCCCGGGAGCAGGAGCTTTTCCGCTCAACCGAATATGGCGATGACGTTGACCGCCCTATCGCGAAATCTGACGGCAGTTTTACCTATTTCGCTAACGACATCGCCTACCATGCAGACAAAGTGGCCCGCGGCTGCCCAGACCTTATCGACGTTCTGGGGGCGGACCATGGCGGCTATGTGAAGCGGATGCAGGCGGCGGTGAAGGCGCTTTCCGGCGGGCGGCTGGATGTGGTGCTCTGCCAGATCGTCAAGGTGATGAAGGATGGCGAGCCGGTTAAAATGTCCAAGCGTGCCGGCACCTTTGTGGAGCTGCGAGACCTGATCGACGAGGTTGGGCCGGATGCGGTGCGTTTCCTGATCCTGATGCGTAAGGCCGACGCGCAGATGGATTTCGATCTCAACGCTGCCCTAGCGCAGACGCGCGAAAATCCGGTGTTCTACGTGCAATATGCCCATGCGCGCTGCCGTTCCGTGCTGCGCGCAGCCCCGGCTTCTTCGGCCGAGGCGGATTTTTCCACCCTCACGGCGCCTGAGGAGATGGCGCTGCTGCGCCGCCTCATCACCTGGCCCCGCCTGGTGGAACAAGCCGCCGAGTCGCGCGAGCCGCATAGGGTTGCTTTTTTCCTCTATGAATTGGCGTCGGATTTCCACGCCCTCTGGAATGCGGGACGTGAGAATACAGCACTTCGCTTCCTGCAAGATGACAAACCGGCGGAGACGGCGGCGCGGATCGGGCTTGTGGCGGCCACCGCCATCGTGCTTCGCTCTGGCCTTGCCGTGCTGGGCGTGAACCCGGTTGAGGAAATGAGGTAAGGCTTGCAGGAGGAAGACGACGATTTCCTGTACCGTCCGCACCGCGCCAAGGGGCAGCGGCTGGACCCCGCGATCAAGCGCATGGCGATGGCGGCTGGCGGTGTTTCGGTGCTGGTTATCCTCATCGCCTGGGTCTGGAGCGGCATTCACCCTTATACCTTTGGGCCGCCGCCGGTCATAAGCCCGCCCGCGACACCGCTGCGCATTGTTCCAGCGGACCCTGGCGGCATGGTGGTGCCGGGGGCGGATATTCCCATCATGTCTGGCGATATGGATGCTGGCGGCGCGCCCCATCTGGCTCCTGCCACACAAGCGCCTGATATTACCGCATTAAACCAAGCTGCCGGGCTTAATCCGCCGGCGCCTGCCGTACAAGCCCAGCCTCAAACGCCTGCGCCGCCGCAAGATGCCAGCACCGCCACGCCCTCGGCAACAGATGCGCCCAAGACTATTGTGCCCGCTTCTTCTCAAGCGCCGCGCCCTGGTTCTGTTGCTACAAGTGCCGCCGCCGCAAAGAGCATGACTGCCGTGCAGCTTGCCGCCACCAGCGACGAGGACGGCGTTTTGGCCGTTTGGGTGCAGCTTCAACAGAAATTCCCGGATTTGTTGAAAGGGCGGCAACCCGAGATCATCCCGGCAATCGTCAATGGCCAAAGCGTTTGGCGGCTACGGGTTGGGGGGTTTGCCTCGCCTGACGCGGCTAAAAGCTTTTGTGACGATCTGAGTTCCAAGGGTGCGGCATGCACCGTGGCGGCGTTTTGAAACCGGCTATTTTAGGTATTTCCGGGCTGGTGTTAACCACGCAAGAGCGTGCGCTTTTGCAGGAGCACCAGCCGCGCGGGGTTATTCTGTTCGCGCGGAATATTAATAACCGTAAGCAACTTATTGATCTTAATGCTGATTTAAAAGCAACCTTGCCGCCCGGCGCGGTTTTAATGGTGGACCAGGAGGGCGGGCGTGTGGCGCGGCTTAAACCTCCGCATTGGCCCGCTTTGCCGCCCGCGGGCAGCCTGCGCACTGAGGAAGAGGCATTCGCGCATGGCCGCGCGCTGGGTGAAATGGTGCGAGAGGCCGGGTTTACCTGCACCGCCGCCCCGGTGCTGGATATCCGTGTGCCTGGCGCTTCCGATGTGGTGGGCGACCGCGCCATTACTGGCGATGCCGCCACAGTGGGCCGGCTGGGTGGGGAAATCGCCAGAGGCATAATAGCTGAAGACGTGCTGCCGGTGATGAAGCATTTGCCTGGCCATGGCAGGGCGTTGGTTGATTCTCATATTGCCCTGCCACGCGTGCCGGAGCTGACAGAGGATGATCTGCTGCCGTTTATCGCCAATAAAACCTTGCCATGGGCAATGACGGCGCATGTGGTTTACGAGCAATATGATCCCGTAAATCCAGGTACTTTGTCTGAAATTGTCATTCGGGACCTCGTCCGGGGACGCATTGGCTTTAAAGGCGTTCTGGTATCGGACGATCTGGCCATGGGGGCACTTTCCGGCACCCCGGCGCAACGCACCACCCGCGCCTTGGCGGCGGGATGTGACATCGCGCTTTATTGCCCCGGCGATTTTGAAGGCAACCGCGCCGTGCTGGAGGCGCTGTAATCATGCCGCATTTCCTGCTCATCATCCTTGCCCTGGTTGCCGCCATCATCATGCACGAGCTGGCGCATGGCGTTGTGGCCTATTGGCTGGGCGACTACACCGCCCGCTGGGCCGGGCGGCTTACCCTTAACCCTGTGAAACATATCGACAGAACCGGCAGCATCGTCGTGCCGCTGGTGCTGGCGGTGGGGCAGTTTCTTACGCTGGGGCGGGTTGCCTTTCTTTATGGCTGGGCAAAGCCGGTTCCGGTCAATCCTGTTAATTTACGGTTGAGAAATTACCGTAACGCCAGACGGTTGATGGCCATTGTTGCTGTGGCGGGGCCGGTGATGAATTTCGTTCTGGCGCTGGTAGGGGGCTTTGCCATGCACGCGGCGGTGGCGATGCATTCAATTCAGTTCGTGGATTTCCTAGCTTATTTTATCCAGATCAATCTGGTGCTGGGTCTGTTCAATCTTATCCCGCTGCCGCCCATGGATGGCGGGCGCATTGCCGTGGGCGTGCTACCGCTGCCAATGGCGGTAAAGCTGGCCCAGGCGGAAAAAATTGGCATTGCGGCGGTGTTGCTGGTGTTATTCGTGTTGCCACTTACCTTGGCGCAATTTGGCATTCAATTCGACCCATTCCGTGAGGTAATGGGGCTGGTTCTGCCAGCGGCGGAGCGCGTGGTGCTGGTGCTGACGGGGAATGGTATTGGAAGCAACTGAAGCCCTTGTTCTAAAGCTGGAAGGCTTTGAGGGCCCGTTGGACCTGCTGCTGGAACTCGCCCGTACCCAAAAAGTGGACCTCGCCAAGATCTCTATCCTGCAATTGGTTGAGCAATTTCTGGCGGTTATTGAGGGTGCAAGGCGTGTGCGGTTGGAACTGGCGGCGGACTGGCTGGTGATGGCTGCTTGGCTCACCTGGCTGAAATCCCGCCTGCTGGTGCCCCAGCTTGGCGAGCCGGAGGATGCCGAGATTGCGGCGGATATTCTGCAGGCCCGGTTGATGGACCTCCAGGCTATGCGTGAGGCCGCGAAATGGATGGGCGCCCGGCCGCAACTCGGCTGGGATGTGTTTGAACGCGGTATCCCGGAGGAGTTGACGGAGCTCGACCGCTCCCGTCTGAAGCTGGAAATGGCGGGGCTGCTTTCGGCGTATCTTGTGGCGCGGCGCCGGGCGGGGGGCAAGCAGCAATACCGGCCAAAGCCGATGGTGTATTTCTCGGTGCAGGATGCCTTGCAGCGGGTTGGGCGGCTTTTGGGCTCCCTGCCGGACTGGGCCAGTTTGGAACAATTTTTACCCGAAGGGCTGGAGGATGGCACGCCACGCCGGGCAGCCATCTCCTCAACCCTTATCGCGGGGCTGGAAATGGCGAAGTCTGGGCAGCTAGATTTAAGACAGGATCAGAGATTCGGGCCGATTCTGATGCGGCAAACAAAGGAAGGCGATGAATTTGACGGCTGAATTCACCCCGGCGATGCGTTTGGCGGAAGCGGCGATTTTTGCCGCCACTCAGCCGGTTACGCCGCGTATGCTGGCCAATTTGCTGCCCGAAGATGCCGATGTGGATGCCGTGATGGCGGCGCTGACATTGGCCTATGAAACGCGCGGGGTGAATATTGCCACCATCGGAGGGGGCTGGCAGTTCCGCACGGCGCCAGACCTTGCCCCGTTTCTGCGCAAAGTGGTGGAGCTGCCGCGCCGCCTGCCGCGCGTGGCGATGGAGAGCCTTGCCATCATCGCCTATCACCAGCCCGTCACGCGCACTGAGATTGAGGAAATCCGTGGGGCCGCGCTCTCCCAGAACACGTTGGATTTGCTGCTGGAAAACGGCCTGGTGACGCCCAAGGGCCGCAAGGAAACGCCAGGCCGCCCAACGCTTTGGGGCACGACACCTGCGTTTTTGGCGCAATTCGGGTTGAACGATCTACGCGAGCTGCCCAAGCGCGAGGAACTGCTGATTGACCCAACCGGCCCCGCGCTTGCGCCAATGCCGGAGGCGGAATTGCCCATGGAGCCGGAATGAGCCAGTTGCGCATCACCCGGCAAACATTGATGGACGGTACGCTGCGCGCCCGGCAACGGGAATATTCCGAGAAACACCCCGACATGCGCTGGCGCACCGATGCCGAGATGGCGGAGCTGTTTGAACGCACCATGAGTGAGCACCCGGCGGGTGAGGATTTATGGGTATTCGGGTATGGCTCACTCATCTGGAACCCGGCGTTTGAGTATGAGGAGCAGAGCTGTGCCCTGGTTAGGGGCTGGCACCGGCGGTTCTGCCTTAAACTGCATATGGGGCGCGGCACACCGGAAACGCCTGGGCTGATGCTGGCGCTGGATAAAGGCGGTGCCTGCCGCGGCGTCGCCTTCCGCATAAATGCAGCGAAAATTCGGCAGGAGCTGGCACTTATCTGGCAACGGGAAATGTATGGCGGGGCCTATAATGCCCGCTGGGTGAGGCTGGAGGCCGGGCAGAAAAGAATGCGCGCCATCACCTTTGTCATCAACCCTCGTCATCCGCGTTACATTAAGGAACTTACCACGGAAGAGGCTGCGGCACTGATTACCTCTGGCCGTGGAGACCTTGGCACCTGCCGGGAATACTTCGACAATACCGTGACGCATCTGCGCTCGCTGGGGGTACGGGATGCGGCACTTGTACGCATTGCCGCGTCTTTGCCATCCGCGTGATGGCCTGCTAGCAAGCCTGCGATGTTTGGATTGTCATGGGGTGAGATTGGGCTGATCATGGCGGTGGCGCTGATTGCCATCGGGCCAAAGGATTTGCCTGTCGCCATTCGTACCGTTACTGGGCTTATCAAGAAAGCCAGGGGTATGGCCGCGGAATTTCAGGGCCATGTTGACGACATGATGCGGGAGGCGAATCTCTCCGATGTGAAAGGCGAGATCGACAAGCTGCGGCGATTTGATTTCCGCAATGCCGCAGAGACCGCTCTGGATCCGGACGGAAAGCTGCGTGCTTCGGTACGAGAGGTAAATGACGGTGTAGCCGCCATGCCCTACAAGCCGCCGACCCCGGTGGAGGAAGCTCTACCGGATTCGCCAGCCTTTATTCCACCAGATGCAGCGCGTAAGCCGCCGGTTCCGGCCTTTATTCCGCCCGGCACCAGGCGCTGGGGTTTTTAGCGCATGGCCGATGACGATGAGATTAACGACAAGGAAATGCCTCTGCTTGAGCATCTGGGGGAACTGCGCCGCCGGTTGATCTGGTCGGCGGCTACATTTCTTGTTTGCTTTGTCGGCTGCTATCATTTCGCACCAAGAATTTACGATTTTCTGGCAGCCCCGCTGGCGCACGCGCTGGAAGCGCAAGGCCACAAGCCGGAACTGATCTATACCGCGCTCTACGAGGCGTTTTTCACCTATGTGAAAGTTGCGGTGTTTGCTGCGGCGTTCATCTCATTCCCCGTGGTGGCGGTACAAATATGGCTGTTTGTGGCGCCGGGCTTGTACAAACGTGAAAAGCGGGCGCTGCTGCCTTTCCTTATCGCCACGCCGATATTGTTTTTTGCGGGTGGAGCGCTGGCTTATTATGTTTTCTTCCCGGTGGCCTGGAAATTCTTCCTTTCCTTCCAGCAATCCGGTGGCTCGGTGGATATCGAGTTGCTACCGAAAGTGGCTGATTATTTGAATATCGTTATGAAACTGATCTTCGCTTTCGGACTCAGTTTCGAGCTGCCCGTGCTGCTGACGCTGTTGGGCAAGGTGGGCATCGTTTCCCATGCCATGCTCAAAAAATACCGGCGCTATGCTTATGTAGGCTGCTTTATCGTCGCGGCGGTAATGGCCCCGCCGGATGTGCCCAGCCAGTG
>JAGWIE010000231.1 GCA_028866445.1 Rhodospirillales bacterium
CGCGGGTCAAACAGCACCGGCAGTTTGGCTGTGGCCGGGCGCCTGGGGTTGAGGCGAGCCAAAGCACGGGCGGCGGCGTTGCGCCCAAGCAAGGCCGGGTCGCCCAAATCACTCCCATGGATCACGCTGTCATAATCGTAATCGCGCTGCATCGCCGTGCCCGCACCGGCGATGGCGGTCACGGAAACACTGTGGCCAGAGCGCGCAAATTCGCCCAGAAACCCGTGGCTGGTGGCCAGCACCGAGATTGAGCGGGACCAGGAGGCGGAACCCCCCTCTGAATTGGTAATGCCCGGCACGGCCAAAGCTGCTTCCTCTGCCGCGCTGGCGCGTTCAATCAGCAGGTCAGCACTCGGCTCAACCGGGTCATCCAACTCCAGAAACGCGGCATCAGGCGCGGGTGGGGCTAAGGGAATTTCCGCATAAGGGTCTTCCGGCACCACTTTGGCCATCGCCACCGCCTGCTCGGCCAGACGGGCAAAAGCGCCATGGTCGATGGAGCTGGCAGAAACACTGGCGGAGCACCGGCCCAGAAACACGCGCAGGCCAAGCTCGGTGGTCTCGGCGCGCTCGGTTTCCTCAATCTTGCGCAGGCGGCGCTGAATGCCAACGGAAGTGCCTTCATAAAGCCCAACCTCGGCCACCTCCGCACCAGCGCGTTTGGCCGCCGCCAGTAAGGCGGTGGCAGCATCCGTCAGCGCGCTCACGCCGCCAGCCGGTCGATGATCGAAGAGAATTTCGGCACCTGCGCCACCGGGCCAATGGTGGCCAGAGTGGGCTTCTGGCGGAAGATCTTGGTGCCCGCCGCGCAAATATCCTCCACCGTCACGGCGTTTATCTTCGCCACCGTCTCGGCAACCGGAATAATCCGGCCAAACACCTGCCATTGCCGGGCAAGCTGCTCGCAGCGGCTGCCGGTGCTCTCCAGGCTCATCAACAGCCCGGCCTTAAGCTGGGCGCGGGCACGGTTCAGCTCCGCCTCGCTCACCGCACGCTGCACTTTCTCCAGCTCCTCCAGCGTGACGGGGATCAGCTCGGCGGCCTCGGACTCGCCGGTGCCGGCGTAGATGCCGAACAGCCCGCCATCCTCCGCCGGGGCGGTGAAGCTATAGATGGAATAAACCAGCCCGCGCTTCTCCCGGATTTCCTGGAACAGGCGGGAGGACATGCCGCCGCCCAGCAAGGTGGAGAGCAGCATGGCGGGGTAGTAATCCGCTTCGCCGTAAGCGGGAGAATCAAACCCTAGCACGATATGCGCCTGGTCGAGGTCGCGTAACTCCCGGTACTCGCCGCCCATATAATCGGCGGCCATGGGCGCATGGCGCTCGGCACGTGGCAGATCGGCAAAATGCTTCGCCGCCAGCTCCACCACCTGCTCATGATACAAATTGCCCGAGGCGGCGATCACCATATTATCCGGCGTATAATGCTGGCTCATGAAGCCCGGCAGCGCCTCGCGCTTCATGGTGCGGATAATCTGCTCGGTCCCCAGCACGGGGCGGCCCATCGGCTGGCTGGGGTAAGCGGCGGTCTGGAAATGATCGAAAATGATATCGTCTGGCGTGTCATTCGCCTGGCCGATCTCCTGCAAAATCACCCCGCGTTCGCGCTCCAGCTCTTCCGGCTCAAAGCTGGAATGGCAAAGAATATCGCCGATGATATCGGCCCCCAGGGCTAAATCTTCCTTCAGCAGCTTCACGTAATAAGCCGTCTGCTCGCGGGAGGTATAGGCGTTGATATGCCCGCCGACATTCTCGATCGCCTCGGCGATATCGGCGGCGGAGCGCCGCTCCGTGCCTTTAAAGGCCATGTGCTCCAGAAAATGCGCCACGCCGTTCTCAGCCGCGGTTTCGTGGCGGGTGCCAGCGCCCACATAGGCACCGAAAGACACTGTCTCCACCCGTTCCATGCGCTCGGTGAGCACAACAAGGCCGGAAGGCAGCGTGGTAATGGAAACCTGTTCAGGCATTTCTGTTCCTGTTCGCAAAATGCCGCACCAGGGTTTCGATCGCAGCTAGATCGGCCGGGGCGCGGGTGAAAGTCTCTTTCCTGTCATATAGGTCGGAAAGATGCGGCGGTAGAGGCGGGCGGCTGCCCACCGCTTTTTCGATGGCATCAGGAAACTTTGCCGGGTGCGCGGTGGCCGCCGCAATCACCGGCATTCCCACCGGCCCGCAATCCCGCCCGGCGGCGAGGCCGATCACGCTATGCGGGTCTGCCAGATACTCGCTTTCCTTCCAGAACCGGGCGATTTCCTTCAACGTATCCTCGTCACTAAGGCGGTAACCCTGGAATTGTTCGCGGATGGATCGCCAAACGTCGTCAGGAACCTGCATCCGACCGCCTGTACGAAAATCCTCCAGAATCCCGGCTGTTTTCGCCGCGTTTCGGCACAAAAATTCGAATAGCAGCCGCTCGAAATTGGAGCTGATCTGAATATCCATGGAGGGCGACAGGCTCGGCATGACGCCATACTTGCTCATGTCGTTGGCGTCGAGGAAGCGGAAGAGAATATCATTGCGGTTGCTCGCCACGATGAATTTGGCAATCGGCAGGCCCATCTGCTTCGCCGCCCAGGCCGCCAATATATTGCCAAAATTCCCCGTCGGCACGGCCACCGCCACCTCCCGCTCCGGCGCACCCAAATTCAGCGCGGCATAAACATAATAGGGAATTTGCGCCGCGATGCGGGCGAAATTGATTGAATTCACCGCCGAGAGGTTCATCTCCTTCCTGAACGGCTCATCTGCGAACATCGCCTTCACCAAGTTTTGGCAATCGTCGAAATAACCACGCACCGCGATGTTCAGCACGTTATCGGCCTTCACCGTCGTCATCTGGCGGCGCTGCACCTCGGAGGTTTTGCCCTCGGGGTGCAGAATGGTGATGTCGATATTCTTCCGCCCCGCCACAGCCTCAATGGCCGCTGACCCGGTATCGCCCGAGGTCGCGCCGACAATCCGCACCTTCTCGCCACGCTGGGCCAACACATGCTCGAACAAATGCCCCACCAGCTGCAGCGCCATGTCTTTGAACGCCAGTGTGGGGCCGTGGAACAATTCCAGCGCGTAGAGGTTGGTGTCCACCTGCACCAGCGGCACAATCGCTTTATGCGCAAAGCCCGCATAGGCTTGGTGGCACATCTCCAGCAGCTCAGCCTCGGTGATGCTGCCCGCCGTAAATGGCGCGATAAT
>JAGWIE010000232.1 GCA_028866445.1 Rhodospirillales bacterium
AAGCGCGGCCATGACATTGATGAGACCCTGAATCGGTGGTTCATTCGGCATGACGGGTTTTTAGTTACCAGGAGTGAAAATGGCCAGCGCGCATGAATTTTCGTTCAAAACCTTGTCCGGCGAGGCGTATCCGCTCAGTGCCCTGGCCGAGCACCCCGTGCTGGTGGTTAACACAGCCAGCAAATGCGGCTTCACCCCGCAATATGCCGGTCTGCAGAAAATGTGGGAGGCTTACGGCCCGCGCGGCCTTATCATCGTGGGGGTGCCGTGCAACGATTTCGGCGGGCAGGAGCCAGGCAATGCCGAGGAGATCGGCCAGTTCTGCCAGATAAATTACGGCGTAACCTTCCCCATCATGGCCAAGGAACACGCCATAGGGGAGGCCGCGCACCCTTTTTTCCGCTGGGTGGTGGCGGAAAAGGGTTTCCTCGCCCGCCCGCGTTGGAATTTTTATAAATACCTCATCGGCAAAGAGGGTACGCTGCGGGATTTCTTCATCTCCGCCACCAAGCCCGAAGCCGGGCGTGTCCGCCGCGCCATCGAAAAAATTCTCTAAATAAGCCGGAACGCGGCTTCGATCATCCGCCGGGCTTCCTCCCAAAGCGCGTAGTGCTCAAACTCATCGGCCTTCGCCCAGGCCACTTCCCGCACGTCATCTCCCGCCACGGCCTCGCCACCCATATAACGTCCCGCGAAATCCAGAATCGTATAGTGAAACTCGATTTTTCCTTCCGCGTCGCGGTGGATGGAATCAGCGTGCCCCACCAGCACCAGCTTGCCGCATTCAAGCCCCGTTTCCTCCCGCAACTCCCGCCTTGCGGTCTCCTCCGCGGTCTCACCAAGCTCCTGCTTGCCACCGGGCAGAGACCAAGACCCAACACCTGGCGGTTTGCCCCGGCGTATCAGCAGCACCTCGTCATCTTTAAGAAGCACAATACCAATGCCGACTTTCGGCGCGATGGGATAGGAAGACATTATGGTTTTATCCTGCATTCACGGTTGAAATCGCATCGCGCTGGTCGAAAAGATTAAGCAAAACCCTTAAGGCTTTCCCGCGCTCGCTCGCCAGCCTGGGGTCGCGCTGCAATGTCATCACCGCATCCTGCCGCGCCATCACCAGCAATTCCTCGTCCTTTTCCACATCCGCCAGCCGGTAACCGGGCAGGCCGGATTGCTTGGTGCCGAGATATTCGCCAGCACCCCGCAGGCGGAAATCTTCGTCAGAGATTAAAAACCCGTCTTCGGTATCGCGTAGAATCGAAAGCCGTTTGCGCGCCGTCTGGCCCAGCTTGTCGTCATGCAATAACAGGCAGAAGCTTTTCGCGGCACCGCGCCCTACGCGCCCGCGCAGTTGGTGCAATTGTGCCAGCCCAAACCGCTCGGCATGTTCAATCACCATCACATTCGCTTCCGGCACGTCCACGCCCACCTCAATCACAGTGGTTGCGACGAGAATTTTCTTGGTTCCCGCTGCAAATTCCCGCAAAGTCGCATCCCGCGCCGTATTTTCCATTTGCCCATGCGCCATCGCCACGGCCGCGCCGAATTTGCGCTGCAATTCGGCAAAGCGCATCTCCGTCGCCGTGATGTCCAATGTTTCTGATTCCGAAACCAGCGGGCAAACCCAATAAACTCTACCCCCCGCTGCAATCGCCCGCGCAATCGCCTCTTCAACCTTCGGCAGATCGGAAACGCGATGCATCGTCGTGGTAATCGCTTGGCGGCCCTTGGGCTTATCAGTAATTCGAGAGACGTCCATTTCCGCCCAATGGGTCAGCAACAACGTGCGCGGAATGGGCGTTGCGGTCATCACCAGCAAATCCACCATCTCGCCCTTGGCCCCCAGCGCCAGGCGCTGGTCCACACCGAATTTGTGCTGCTCGTCGATCACCGCGAAACCCAGATCGTGAAACGTCACGTCTTTCTGAAAAATCGCGTGTGTGCCGATGAGAATTGGAATCGATCCGTCTTTCACCCCGTCCAGAATTTGCCGCCGCGCGGTTCCTTTCACGCTGCCTGTCAGCAGCGCCACCGGCACGGGAGAAAGCCGTTTGAAGGTGGCGAAATGCTGCTGCGCCAGAATCTCCGTCGGCGCCATAATGGCCGCCTGCGCGCCGGCCTCCACCGCGCGTAAACAAGCCAGCAACGCCACCAGCGTTTTGCCGGAGCCGACATCGCCTTGCAGCAGGCGGCGCATTCGGTGCGGGGCGGCCATATCCGCATCAATTTCCGCCAGTGCCCGCAGCTGCCCGGTCGTTGGTTCAAAGCCGAATTTTTTTAAACTTACGGCCCGCAACCGCCCGTCGCCGGTCATGGCCCGCCCTTCCTGTCTGCGCCTTCGCCCGCGCACCAGAGCAAAGGCAATCTGCCGTGCCAGCAGCTCGTCATAGGCCAGTCTCTCGCGTGGCTTGGCATCCGGCACCTGTGCTGGCGCATGCAAGGCCCGCAGCGCCGCGCCAAAACCTGGCCAGCCGCGCCGGGCCAAAATGCTCTTATCCTGCCATTCGGGAAATTCTGGCAGCCGCGCCAGCGCGCCCAGGGCCGCCTTGCGCATGGTGCGCGGTGTAATGCCCGCCGTCAGCGGCCAGATAGGCTCTATCCACGGAAACTCTTTTTCCTGCGCGATGCTCACCACCTGGTCTGGGTGTGCCATCACCAGCCGGTCCTGGAAGCGCTCCAGCTTGCCCGCGATAATCAACCGCGCCCCCACCGGAAATTGCGAAAGCCTTGCTGCGTGAAACAGCACAATCTCGGCAAAGCCCGAGCCATCGGCAATCACCACCCGCCAGGGCTGGCCCTTCCTCGCAGGCTCCTCGTGGCGCACCACCTCCACCCGCAATGTGGCCATTTGTCCGGCCCGCGCCTCGGCCAGTTTTGGCGTTGCCCGCCGGTCGATGAACTCTATGGGCAGATGAAACAGCACATCGCGCACGCTCTCCCCGCCCACCAGCTTGCCCATGAGGGCTGAGAGCCTGGGGCCAAGGCCGGGCAGGGTGGCAAGCGGGGCACGCAGAGGCAGTAAAATTTCAGCGGTCACGGGCTTAACTCTTGGCCAAACCCCTCCTATACCGCAACCCGTATGACCGAAGACCAGAACGCGCCCCTGGATACGCGCCGCAAAAAGCTGTTCTACCGCGCGAACCATCGCGGCACCTATGAGAACGACCTGATGATCGGCGG
>JAGWIE010000233.1 GCA_028866445.1 Rhodospirillales bacterium
ACGAAGGCATCCACCCAATCGTTTTCCTCGGTGCCTTCAAGCAGTTTATTCTGGCTCTCGGCGGGGAAAAACTCGTCCAGCGCCGCGATATGCAGCATCAAGGGGGCGCTGATATTGCCCAACTCGCCCAGCAGGCCGTCGAGGCCGATACCGTAATAGGAGATGTTCACATCTGAATCAGAACGCGCGGCCATCATCACCGCCAGCCGCCCGCCCAGGCAGTAGCCGATTGTACCGGCATTGCCATTGCAGCCGGGCAGTTTGCGCGCGGCGGCAAGGGTGGTTTTCAAATCCTCCACGCCTTTGTCCTGGTCGAACCGCTGCATCAGGCCGACAGCTTTTTTCCACTCGGCTTCGGTTTTGTCGGTAAGGTTCACGCCCGGCTTCAACCGCCAGAACAAATCCGGCGCGATGGCGATAAAGCCCTGGTCCGCCAGGTTTTGCGCGGTTTCGCGCAGCGAGTCGTTCACACCGAAAATTTCTTGAATCACCAGCACGGCGCCCGCTTGCGCCTTGCCTTTCGGCTCCCAGACAAAGGCTGAGAATTCGCCGCTACCATCGGCGGCGTTCAGTTTTATTTCGCGCATTCTGGTCTCCGTTATTTGGCGTCCACCCAGGCCGGGATGGACCTGGGCGGACGGAGTTTACGGGGATGCCAGAGCGGGTGCAAAGGCGTAGCGCTAATCGATGCGAAATTTAAGCGTGGATGATTAGGCCGCCGCGCTGATTTGGGCCAAGGCGGCGAGCCTTGCCGCCAAAGCCTGTGGCACCTGGCGGGCAGATTTGGCGCGCGGCAGCGGCATTTCCATAAGTGGTGCGGGTACGCCGCAGAGAGCTTCGTGCTCCTGCCAGTTATCGAAGGCCAGTCGGTCGATATTGTCGATGAATGTCTCCGCTGGCACGCCTTCGGCCAGGATCAGCGCGTGGCTGGAGAGCTCAACATGGTAATAAACGAACATTTCCGGGACATTGTTTTCCCGGATGATGGTAACACCATTCACCAGCGCACCAGCTTGCACGAGAACGCCATCCAGCAGGAAGGCATGGTCAGGCGAGCATAGCAGGTCGCGCTGGGGCAAGCCGCCACCCAGGGCACCCTGCTGAATACGAACGGGGTTCACGCGCAGCGGGTCCGCGAATAAGCGGGAGACGGTCTGTCGTCCCACCCAGCGAATATTCTGCGCTGAACCGTCGGCTGTGAGAACCAAATCGCCAGGGCTCAAATTTTCGACCAATACTTCGCCATCCGGCGTTGCCACAGCGGTGCCAGCCATGAAGCAGATCGGGGTGCCGTTGGTCAGGCTCCATTCGTTCTTGGTGCCGGTGGTGTCATAGTTCAGCGTACCGGCATTGTTGTTTTTAAGCCCGTTGGAGGCAGTATTGCTGACAGCGACGAAATACCATGTGCCTGACCCATCCGTCGCGGTATTGGCAACAAACCCTGTCACCCCGCCAACCGTGGCAGTGCCGAAATAATAGGCTGTCGTGGTGTTGTTGCCCATCGTCAAATTGAAGATATCGCGATGGCCAGATGTGCCAGCGGTGTTGTTATCCCCTAGAATGTTCAGATTATCGGTGCCCGAGCCCGTGTCCGTGGCGCTGGCGGTGCTGGACTTCAAGTGGCCGAGCGTAAAGGAAGCGGAGCCAGCGGTAAGCGAAGTGTTGTTGTAGCTTGAACCAAGAGTGATGGAATAGACGATAAGGTTAGATTCCGTCGCCACTGTTCTTCACTCCTAAAAATATGAAAAAATAAATCTAAGTTTATTTTTTCATAAGGTATAGGAAATGAACAGATAAAAAACGTATCAATAATAATATTATTGTCTAGATTAAGATAAAAATTTCGTGATGATACCTCTTTGAGGCAAAACCCGAGGTCTCAGACATAATGCTCAGCCAGCGGTGCGAAGCCGTTGAAATTCTGGCTGGCATAGCTCGTCACATAGGCGCCGGTGTCGTGAATCAGCACCCTATCGCCGGATTTCAGGCCCAGCGGCAGGTTGTAAGGGGTTTTTTCATACATTACGTCCACCCCATCGCAGGAAGGCCCGGCCAGCACCACGGGCCCGGTGGCACCCTCGCCAGCGGTAACGCGGTAGCGGATTGCCTCGCCCTCGGTTTCCGCCAGCCCGCCAAAACGGCCGATATCCAGATACACCCAGCGGCGCTCATCCTCTGGCATACGGCGGCACACCAGCACAGCCTCCGCCACCACCACCCCGGCATTGCCGACCATGGCGCGACCCGGTTCAATCAGCATATCTGGCAGGTCGTTGCCGAAATGCTGGCGCATCGCGTTCATAATCGCGGTGCCGAATTCAGCGTGCTCGGGCACGTCCTTTAAATAACGCGTGGGAAAACCACCGCCGAGGTTGAGCATTTGCATCGGCAGCCCCGCATTTTTCAAATCCGTGAACAGCATCGCCACCTCGGCAATGGCGAGTTCATAGGCCAGCGTGCCTGTCTGCTGGCTGCCGACATGGAAAGAAAGGCCATGCGGAACAAGCCCCAAACCGGGGGCGGCCAGCATCAGCTCCTTGGCTTTTTCCAGCGTGGTGCCGAATTTTTTGGAAAGCGGCCACTCCGCGCCCTCGTTATTCACCGCGATCCGGCAATAGATTTTTGCTCCCGGCGCGTGGGTGGCAATCTTCTCCAGTTCCTCAACCGAATCAAAGGCATAGAGGGGCACGCCATGGGCATGAGCGGCCGCTATGGCGGCGGGTTTTTTCACCGTGTTGCCAAAGGAAATCATCTCCGGCTTCGCGCCCGCTTCCAGGCAGGATTCAATTTCGGGCAGCGAGGCCGCGTCGAAACACGCGCCGGCCTCAGCCAGCAGTTGCAAAATCTGCGGGGCCGGGTTGGCCTTCACGGCGTAGTAAATGGCAGCCGTCGGTAATGCCGCGCGCAGGCGGGCGAAATTCTCCGCCACCTGCTCCAAATCCAGCACCAGGCATGGCGTCGCGGGCTGCGACGCCAAAAAGGAAGCGATTTTGGGAGTCATCGCCCTCAATTCCTTCTCTCATTTGCCCGCCTGTTCACGCGGCGGGGCAAGGTTATCGAAACGGTCCAACGAACCAGCCGACTTCCAGGTTTCCCCAGTCGTGCTGCCAGAACGCTTGACGCCGTTGCGTAACCGGAGATCCGGCAGAGGCACGTACGTTGCTGCGTGATGCGCCCCT
>JAGWIE010000234.1 GCA_028866445.1 Rhodospirillales bacterium
TCCTGATATCGAGATCGAAGGGCTATATGTACAGGATACCCAGGCGCTGGGAACCATCCGCGCCGGGCATGTGGCCCGCGCCTTAACGGACCTGCCCCATGCGCGAGTGGGCACCGTGCTGCTGGCCGCTTTCGATGCCGGGCGCATGGTGCAGCATTTGCGGGCGTTGCTGCCGCCGGGGGCGGAGCTTGTCACGCTGGATGAGGTGAAGCTGCCGCAGACCTGGCTCACCGTGAAAGGGCGCTATCTGGAGGCGCGGAATTTCGCCACCAATTACGTGTTCTTCCGCGATGATGACCATTTTGCCACACGCCTCACCACCGCCAATTACTGGGCAGGCTATGGCGCTAAAGATGTGCTGTTTCAGCATATTCTGTTTGGCCAGGGCGGGCAGGTTCTGGCGGAATGGGCAGAGCCAGCGCCCGCCGGGCCAGGTGGTTATGTGCTGGACAGCCGTGAAATACGCGCGCGCTTTGGCCTGAAGCCTTTTACCGGGCAGTTGTTCATCCATGCCATCGGCGTGGCGGGGCATGATGTGGTGAAGTACGCGCTGGATACCTTCGCCACGGATAACGGCGCCTCGCTTTCCTGCACGCATGACGCCAATGCCTGGCCCTCGGCGCGCTTCGCCGGCTTGCCCGCCCCGCGTGAGGATGAGCGCGTCATCCTGTGGGTGCAGAACAGCCATGGCGTGCCCATCCCGGTTGGCGCTTTGGCACTGGACCGCATGGGGGCGGACGCGCCCGTGGCACTGGAAGAGGAGATTCCGCCCTTCGCCACCCGCGCGCTGGATGTGGCGGAACTGTTTCCTGATCTCCGCTGGCCTGCCCAGCTTGAAGTTCGTTCGGGGATGCATGTTGTCCGCCCGCGTTATGAGGTGTTGCGCGGCGGACGCACGCGCATCGCGCATGTGAATGTAGAACGCGCGGATTTACAACCGGACCCTGGTATCAAAACCCTGGATCCTGCCATGGGCCGCGGTTACCTTTTGCCATTTCCTGTGCTGCCGCCCGGCAAGTTTAAAACCATCGCATTGCCGACGCCGATGGTGGAAGCCGAGCGCGACATGCCGCTGCGCATGGATGTGTTCACGCCCCAGGGCGAAAAGATCGCGGAAAAATTTCTGGGCCGTTTGCCGCGCAACCATGATTGCGCGGTCGATCTCGACGATGTGGTGCCTGAAGGCGTGCTGCCCGATGGCGGCCATGCCGAGCTGGTTTATGATTTTCGCGATGGCGGCGAAGCGGATGGCTGGTTGCACGCGCTGTTCCGCTTCGAGGACCGTGCCAACATCCACGCGGCGGAAAGCAGCTTCGGCGCGCATATCTTCAACACGCTGATGATTTATAAGAACGAGCCGCAGAGCTATACCGGCAAACCACCGGGGCTTTCCACGAGACTTTTTCTGAAGCTCGGCTTTGGCGGGCGGGAGAGTTTTTGCGTGCTCATCTATCCGGCTTCTGCAGCTTGGGTAAAAAATTCCAGCACGGATTTAGAACTTTACGATGGGCAGGGCGTTCTCCTGGAAACAGCGCGCATCCATATCGCCTGCTCTGGTTCGAAACTCGTTAAGCCTGGTCGGCATTTTTCCGTATCTGCGTTGAATGCGGCTGGCGAGACGGGGTATGTGCTGATCCGCGACACCACCTGCCGCTTGTTTGGATTTCATGGTTTGGAAAATCAGGCGGGTGGTTTCTCGCTCGACCACATGTTCGGTTTTTGATATAATTATTGCTTAATAATCGTTAAATTTCTCTGCACCGGCCTAACGCGCCGGTGTCATTCTCTTTATTTTTTAGCATAAGGCTTGAAGCAGCGCAGGCATTTTCGAAATCTCTCTCGTATAAGATCACATCTTGGAGGTTTAAATGCCGTATATTCTGCTCTGGCTATTGGGCATTCCGTTGCCGATCATCATCCTCCTGCTTCTGCTGTGGCATTGAGCGGAGATTTCTCATGAGCGAGATAGGTTTAACGCCGGTCGGCCCGGCTGCCGTAGTGGCTGGCGGCGTGGTTGAGGCACCCGCGCAATCCGCGGTCAATTGGGGCGCGGTGTTCGCTGGCGGCGTTGCCTGTGCGTCGCTTGCCATTATTCTCTCCATTCTTGGCCTTGGTCTGGGCCTTGCTTCACTTTCACCCTGGGGGGGTGAGGGTCTTTCTGCGACGGGCTTCACGGTGTGGGCCGCCATATGGCTGATTATCGTGCAATGGGTTTCGTCTTTTTTTGGCGGTTTTGTCGCCGGGCGGCTGCGCACGAAATGGGTGGCTGTGCATACAGATGAGGTCGGGTTCCGTGATACAGCGCACGGTTTTCTTGCCTGGGGATTAGCGTTGCTGTTTACCGCTGGTGCGCTGGCTTTGGCAGGTGCCGGGGCCACGGGCGTTGGTACACAAGTGGCGGCAAAAGCGGCGGATGCCGCCGGTACGCAGAATTATTATGTCAGCGAGCTGTTTCGTCCCGTGCCGGGTGCGGCTTCGGCCAATGGCGTTTCCATGCCAGGCGTGACAACCATGCAGCTTCGCGCGGATGCCACGGCCATTCTGGCCCGCGCGGCGGTAACGGGTGACGTGTCCCAGGCGGATCAAGGCTACCTCACGCAGCTTGTCGCCGCCGGAACCGGGCAAGGTGCCGCTACCGCGCAGGTGCAGGTGAACAACGTGCTGAATATGGAACGGGCTGACATTGTAAAAGCCAAGCAAGTGACAAACGCGGCGCGCAAAAGTGCTTCTGCCGCTTCAATCTATATGTTCTTCTCGGCCTTGGTGGGAGCGTTTATCGCTGCAGTGGCCGGGGCGATAGGCGGGCGTATCCGAGACCGTTACTAACGCACTGACAATAAATTAAGTCGGCATCGGCAAGGATGCCGACTTACGGTTGTTTGGTGATCACGAGCTGATCTGTGTCGTAGCCCAATGCTGCGGCGCGGTTAATGAGAGCGCGCAGATCCATTTTATCAAGCTGCGCGCTGCGGGAGAGCAGCCAAAGATACCGCCCTGAACGTTCGCCAACAATCGACCAGCTATAATCGGGCGCGTGGTCCAGTACCCAGTAATTGCCAACGTAAAAAGGCCCGAAAAAACTGACCTTGAATTTGGCACCTTCGCTGCCGGGTACTAGCTTCGCGCTTCCCCTGCTTGCGCGGGTTTTGCCGTCGGCCG
>JAGWIE010000008.1 GCA_028866445.1 Rhodospirillales bacterium
ATTTTTGCTTAATTATTTAATTAAATTACTATTGCCTGTTCTTTCCGTCGCGTTACTCTCTTTTCAGGAGGATATCCCATGCTGCGCACCCGTTTCACCGAAATTTTCGGCATCAAACACCCCATCGTGCAAGGCGGGATGCAATGGGTTGGCACGGCGGAACTCACCTCCGCCGTTTCCAATGCCGGGGCGCTTGGCATCCTCACCGCCCTCACCCAACCCTCGCCTGAAGCGCTGGCGAGAGAGATTGCACGCTGCCGGAGCATGACCGACCAGCCCTTCGGCGTGAACCTCACCATCCTGCCTTCGATCAATCCGCCGCCTTATGCGGAATACCGCCGCGCCATCATCGAAAGCGGGGTGAAAATCGCCGAGACGGCAGGCCACAAGCCGCAGGAGCATGTGGAGGATTTCAAAACCCATGGCGTGAAGGTGATCCACAAATGCACCGCCGTGCGCCACGCGCTGAGCGCTGAACGGCTGGGGGTGGATGCGGTTTCCATCGACGGGTTTGAATGCGCCGGCCATACCGGCGAAGACGATATCCCCGGCCTGATCCTGATCCCCGCCGCGGCGGACAAGCTGAAAATCCCCATCCTGGCCTCGGGCGGCATCGGCGATGCACGCGGGCTGGTGGCCGCCCTGGCGCTGGGGGCCGAAGGCGTGAACATGGGCACACGCTTCTGCGCCACCCAGGAGGCACCGATTCACGATGCCTTCAAACAGGCGATGGTTAACAATGACGAGCGCGCGACGGATCTCATCTTCCGCACCTACCGCAACACCGCCCGCGTGGCGCGCAACAGCATCAGCCAGCAAGTGCGCGAAATTGAGGCCAGCGGCGCGCCGTTTGAAAAACTGGCGTATCTGGTGAAAGGTGCGCGCGGACGCGAAGGGCTGCTCTCTGGCGACACTGAACACGGCATCTGGAGTGCGGGCATGGTGCAGGGCTTAATCCATGATATTCCCACCTGCGCCGAGCTTGTCTCACGTATCATCGCCGAGGCCGAGGCGATTATCTCCACCCAGCTGGCGCGGCTGATGGCTTAAAGCCAGCCATGGATAAACCGAACGACCCGGCGTTCTACTCTTTGCTCGTATCCAGCTTCGCCCGCCTGCTTGGCAGGCCATTCATCACCAACCATGACATGGGCAACCACGACACAGCATTCCAAGCTTCATGGCTGTATCATAAGGCCCCATTCTGCGTGTTGGCGCATAATACCCAGCCAGACCCCATTTTCACTTACGCCAACCGCGCCGCGCAGACATGCTTTGGCTATGATTGGGCGGAATTCACCCGCCTGCCCTCCCGCCTCTCAGCCGAGGCACTCAACCGTGCGGAGCGGCAGTGCCTGCTGGATGAGGTAGCCCGCGCCGGCTTTATCGAGAATTATCGGGGCGCGCGTATCGCCAAATCCGGCCAACGATTCTGGATCGAGAATGCCATTGTCTGGCAACTGATCGACGATGCCGGGAGGCTGCACGGCCAGGCCGCCATGTTTCAGCACCAACCAGAGGCATAACAATTTCCGGCCACCCGACCACCACCCCTGAGCACCCCGCACTTGCACGCGATTTCTGACTGCTATAAAGAAGTATTTAATATACAGTTTATGGGCGGCGGCTCACGCCGGGGTGGGTCACGATGATTGAACAGCTTAACATATTCGGCGGATTTATTTCCACTGGGCTGGCTTCGGCTGTTGCCGCGGGAATACTAACCTTTCTCATCCATTTTCTGCTTCAACGCCTCCCCCTGGACCGCTTTTTATGGCAGCCCATCCTGCTTGACCTCACACTCTTCCTGGTCCTCTGGTGGGGCCTCTCCATCCTGGCCAATCATTTTTACCCTCACTGATTGTATGTTGCCCATGAATCGTGAACATCTAGCGAAAGCGTTTTCTACCTTTTTGCTGCTGATTATCGCAACGCTCGTAACCGTGACGCTTTGGGTACGTTATCAGGTGCAACCCACAACGCGCGACGGCAAGGTCGCCGCGGATATTGTCCAGGTCACGCCGGATGTCGGCGGTTGGGTCACCAGCGTTGCCGTGCAGGACAACGAGATTGTTAAAAAAGGCCAGCCTCTGCTAACAATAGATCAGTCACGCTACCAGCTTGCCCTCAGCGCAGCTCAGGCGGCGCTCAACGGCCAGCAGATCGCCCTGGCGCAGGCCATGCGTGACGACCGCCGCAACCATGCCCTGTCTGCTCTGGTTGATATCGAAACCATCGAAAAGGGCACGGAACAGGTTGGCTTATTGCAAAGCGCTGTGGCCAATGCCAAGGCCGCGCTGAACCTCGCGCAATTGAATCTCGACCGTACAACCCTGCGCGCGCCGGTTGATGGTATTATTTCTAACATGACCCTGCAACCAGGCGATTACCTGACCGCCGGTAAGGAGGCTTTCGCGCTGGTGGATACAGATACTTTGCGCATCGAAGGCTATTTCGTGGAAACCAAAATTCCCGCCATCAATATTGGTGATAAGGCGGATATACGGCTGATGGGCGTGGCTGGAGTAATTCATGGGCATGTGGAGAGCATTGCCGGCGGCATTGTAAACCGCGAGCGCGATGCAAGCGCCAACATGCTCGATAACATCGAACCGGAATACACCTATGTGCGCCTGGCACAACGCATTCCCGTTCGCATCGCAATCGATCAGGTTCCCGCAGGCGTACGGCTGATTGCTGGCCAGACGGCCTCGGTTGAAATTCTTCCACGGCATGGCGAAGCGACGGAAAAAAGGAGCTGGCCGTGGTAGGCCGCCATGTGCGGTACCTGGCTGCGCCCCTTGCCGTATTGGTCTTGGCTGGTTGCACTGTAGGGCCAAATTACAAACTTCCCAAAACGGCGGTCATCAACAATCCCACCGCGCGGGCTGCGTTCCTTTCAGATAACAAGGCAACACAGATTGCAAATCCGCCTGACAATTGGTGGCATTTATACGACGACCCAACACTCGACGCTTTGGTTCAGCGCGCCTTTGCTGCCAACACAAGCCTGAGGGTTGCACAGGCGAACCTTGAGAATGCCTATGCCCTGCTGACGGCGGCCAAAGCCGGACGAGAAGCCGATGTTACCACCATCGACTCCACTGATTACGGCCAGAGATCGGCGCAAGCTGTCTTGAGTAAAACACCCGCGGCGCAACTGGAGCGCTATAATGTCGGCATAACTGCAAGTTACGATGCCGATTTATTCGGCGGCATCCGGCGCGGCATCGAGGCGGCGAACGATGACAGCGAGGCCGCTGCCGCCGCGCGTGATCTTGTGATGGTAAGCGTCGCCGCCGAGACCACGCGCGCTTACGCCGATATCTGCGATAGCGGTAACGCACTTGCGGCATTGCGCCATGCTGTCGCGCTGCAAAACCAGTCTTTGGCGTTTGCGCGCCTGATGCATGAAAATGGCCGCGCGACAAGCTTCGATGTCGTGGGCCAGGAAGCCCAGTTTGAGACTCTGCAATCCCAAATTCCCCTGCTGCAAGCCAAACAGATGAACGCTGCCTACCGCCTCGCTGCTTTGATGGGCGAGCCGCCGGAAGCCTATGACCCCGCATGGTTAACCTGCCAGCAGCCTCTGGTCTTACGTACGCCGCTTCCCGTGGGAGACGGCAAAACCCTGCTGAACCGGCGGCCTGACGTGCGAGAGGCTGAGCGCCGCCTTGCCGCCGCCACCGCGCGCGTGGGCCAGGCTGAAGCCAAACTTTACCCAGACTTTAAGCTGGGCGGTGCCATAGGATCCACCGGCGCTGCTTTCGACGCTTTCGCACCCGTGACCAATTTATTTAACCTTGGGCCTTCGGTCAGTTGGGACCTCAACCAAAGTGCCATTCGCGCGCATATCGCCCAGGCCAAAGCCCAGGTGCAAGCCCGCCAGGCCGCGTTCGATGGCACGGTGCTGGCAGCACTTCAGGAAACCCAGAGCGCGATTACATCCTACGACTTTGAGCTCGACCAGGTGGCCAGCCTGGATGATGCGAGGAATTTTGCCGCGCAAGTGGCCTCCAATATCACCGAACTTTATCGCGGCGGCAGGGCGGATGCGCTGGCGCAGCTTAGCGCCGAACAGAAAGTCGCCATTGCGGATATCGCGGTGGCCAATGCGCAAACGGAAATCAGCCAAAGTCAGATTGCCCTGTTCTATGCACTGGGCGGCGGCTGGGGGGCGTCAGCGTCTGGTAACACCACTTCCTCCGCACCCCTTTCCACCCCAACCGCACCGTAAACCATAATGGCAAATTTTCGCTTCAAGCTGTTTTCACCCATCCTGGCCGGCGCCACCTTGAACGACCGGCTGATCAACGGCCTGGGCGCATTAATCGGCATCGGCCTGACTGGCTTGATCGGCGAAATGACCTTCGGAGGGAACCCAGCCTTGCCACTAATTGTGGCACCGCTTGGGGCGTCCTCTGTGCTGCTGTTCGCCGTGCCCTCCAGCCCGCTGGCGCAGCCGTGGTCTATCATTGGCGGCAACACTCTGTCGTGTTTGTGTGGCATTATCGCCTACCGTCTTGTGCCGGATATCATGGTCGCGTCCGGCATCGCCGTCGGGCTTGCCATTATCGTTATGTCTTTAACCAAATGCCTGCATCCGCCGGGTGGCGCTGCGGCACTCACCGCCGTTATTGGCGGTCCTGCCGTGGTTGCCCAGGGTTTCTCCTTCGCGCTGGTGCCAATGGCGCTTAATTCCATAACGCTGGTTATACTGGGCATTATTTTTCATAAACTGCTGAAGCACAACTACCCGCACGTGCCGCCGAAAGCCGTAAGCCCCGTGGGCACGAAAGACCCAGCCCCCATCCTGCGCGCCGGATTTCATGTTGAAGATGTGGATGCGGCCCTGGCCGACCTCGGCGAGAGCTTTGACATCAACCGGAACGACCTTGACGCCTTGCTTCAAAGCGTCGAGCAGCAGGCGCTGCTGCGTACCCATGGCGATCTGAGCTGCGCGGATATCATGTCGCGAGATGTGATCGCGGTGGGGCCGGATGATGACATCCAGGCAGCGCGTGCCCTGTTGTTGGAACATAATATCCGCATTCTGCCGGTTATCGACGCATTGGGGCGGTTGCTTGGCACCATCGGGCTGCGGGAGATTACGCAGCAGAACGGACAGGTCGCCGAGGCGATGGTGCCTGCCGCAACCGCCAGCCCGGACACACCGGCCTTCAGCCAGCTTGGGAAGCTGACCGACGGGCGGACACATGCCGTAATTATTCAAAATGCAACCGGGCGCGTTGTTGGCCTGTTATCGCAAACAGATTTGCTGGCAGCCGCCGCCAGAGTGTTGCCCGCGGCTGGTTGACATTCACGACCTGCTTGACAGCCGCACGTAAACAGCGCCGGATGGCTGGAGAATTGGAAATATTGAGTGCCCTTGCCGCTAAACTTCAATGCCCTGGCCCGGCTGCGGGCCTACGCCGCGCATAACGACCCGGCAACGGCAATGGCGAATACCGTTGCCTTGTCTGTTGGCGGTAACATGCCGTTTTACCCGCTCTACATGCTGGTGCTTTTAGGGTGGCGGGTACTTCCTTTCTGCTTGCTCACCGCCCTGGCAACGCCTGCCTTTCTTATCGTGCCTTGGCTTTCCCGCCATTCCAGCCTGGGCGGGCGGCTGGCTTTGCCGATAATCGGTACCGTCAACACGATCTGGTGCTTAAAGCTTCTGGGACCAGCCAGCGGCGTGGGGTTATTTTTATTCCCCTGCATCCTGCTGGCCGCATTGCTGTTCCGGGCGGCCGAACGCTGGCTCTGCCTTGGCCTCGCCACTCTCGCCTTGGTGTTGTATTTTCTTTCCGGCCATATCCTCGGCGCGCCGGTTATTCCGCTAAATGCTGATGAGGCCGGTATAATGACCGTGCTTAATGCCGCGAGCGTTGCAACACTAACCTGGCTATTGGCGCTCCTGTTCTCCTCCCTTCTGGAAAAAACCAGGCTGGGGTAGAATTAATTAACGCGATTCCATTGCGCGGTTTTACAGATAACCCCGAACAAAACGCATCCCCTGGTACGCATGGTGCCGCCCGCCAAGGTCATGGTCATTCGGTAATGCATTTTGCGCCGTACATCATAAGCGGGGCCCTTTAAAATGCCGGGGCTGGCCGTTGGTGCCAGCGCCATTTCCAATCTGTCTCCTACCTTCTCCGCTCCATTTGGGTCGCGCACCCAAATATTCACGGCGCAGAAATCCCGGCCGCATTTTGTAATGTCTATTTTAGTGCCGCCATCGGCACGCTCCCATTGGCCGAGCGGGCTGGGCGTGGAAGCCAGCGCGTGTTCATGAACACCTGAAACAGCCAATATCAACCCTGCCAGAAAAATCCGCCTGCGCCATGCCCGAACCCCATGCTTGCCCATCACTTTACCTTTAGCGCGTTTTCTGTTGCAGTATTCAGGCTCACTACGTTTATGCTGATGAAGCAGATGCTTTCAGCATAAAATAAAAATTATATTTAATGTGCGGGCCAGTTTACCGCGCCCATCGCGTAAGGAGACTGCTATGAACGATGCCCCTGGCGCACCGGGCGTTTCGCCCCGCTGGACCACAAGCGCAAAAGACGGCGTCGGCACCGCGCTCTCTCCACGCAGCGCCGTGTGGTTCACGCATAGCCATGGTATTCTCGACGAAATTTATTACCCTTGCGTCGACCAAGCCTGCACGCGCGATTGCGGGTTGATCGTAACGGATGGGATCGCGGGCGGATTTTTCGCGGAGGAAAAACGCGACACCCAAACAACAACCAGGCGCCTGGCAGATGGCGTGCCGCTTTTCACCATAACCAACACCTGCAACCGGAAACGCTTTCGTATCGAAAAGCGGATCGTGGCGGACCCGGCGCATGATTGCGTATTACAGCATATTCGCCTGATCCCCGAGCCGGGCGTTACCGGCTTGCGGCTTTTTGTTCTGCTTGCGCCGCATCTGGTGAATGGCGGCGCGCACAACACCGCCTGGGTGGGCGACTACAAAGGTGCCCGCAATTTGTTCGCCAGCGGCGGGCGCAGCGCATTAGCACTTGCCTCTTCCGCGGGTTTCCTGGCGTGCAGCACGGGCTATGTTGGCGCGTCCGACGGCTGGCAGATTTTGCAACGCCATGGCTATCTGGCCGAGATTTACGATCGTGCCGCGGATGGTAATGTGGCGCTGGCGGCAGAGATTGATGCAACCCAGCCCTTCACATTGGCGATCGGTTTCGGGCGTACGCCCGAAGGGGCGGCATTTCACGCCGCCGCCAGCCTCGCCGGCGGCTACGACCAGGCCGAGGCGGAATACGCGGCGAATTGGCATGATTGGCAAAAGACCCTGCAGCGCCTTGATCCTCTGCATCAAACAACACCCCATAATTACTACCGGGTCAGCACCTCCGTCTTGCGTTGCCACGAAAGCCCGCTTTTTCCTGGTGGTGCCATTGCCAGCCTTTCCATCCCATGGGGTGCCAGCAAAGGTGATGACGATCTCGGCGGTTATCATCTGGTTTGGCCGCGCGACCTTGTGGAAACCGCAGGCGCTTTCCTTGCATGCGGTGCGCTGGCAGAGGCACGGCGCGCATTGGATTATCTGCGCGTCATCCAGGAAGCAGATGGCCATTGGCGCCAGAACACCTGGCTCGATGGCTCGGCCTATTGGGGCGGCACGCAGATGGACGAGACGGCATTTCCCGTCCTTCTGCTAGACCTCGCCTTTCGTAACGATGCCGTGGCGGAGCGGGAGCTTGCTGCATATTGGCCAATGGTAAAACGCGCCTGCGCCTTCATCATTTGCAACGGCCCGGCAACAGACCAGGACCGTTGGGAAGAAAACGCCGGATACACCCCGGCCACCATCGCCGTGGAAATTGCAGCTCTGCTTGCCGCCGCTGACCTTGCCGAAAGGCTCGGGCAACCTGAAACCGCTACATTCCTGCGTGACACAGCAGATGCCTGGAACGCGGATATCGAAAGCTGGATTTATGTAAGCGGCACCGAGCTTGCAAAAACCTGCGGGGTGGAAGGTTATTATCTGCGCATCGCGGCGGAAGGCGAGCACGACCTTTCAGCCGCACCGGTTCATGGCCGCATCGCGGTGCGCAACCGCCCCTCGGGCGAGGCAGAAATTAACACCGATGAGCTGGTGGGCGCTGACAGCCTGGCGCTGGTGCGCCTTGGCCTGCGCTCAGCCACCGATCCGCGTATTCTCGATACGCTGCGCGTGATCGACCACCTTACGAAAGTGGAGTTACCGCAAGGGCCACTCTGGCACCGCTATAATAACGATGGCTATGGCGAGCATAACGATGGCCGGCCTTTTGACGGCACCGGGCATGGCCGCGCCTGGCCGCTGCTAACGGGCGAACGCGCGCATTACGCCATCGCTGCCAATGATATGGCGCAAGCAGAACAGCTGCGCGCTACCATTGAGGGCTCAACCAGCGAAGGCGGGCTGCTGCCCGAGCAGGTATGGGATGCACCAGATATTCCCGCGCTGGAACTGTTTCGTGGCCACCCGAGCGGCTCGGCAATGCCGCTGGTCTGGGCCCATGCCGAATACATAAAACTGCTGCGGTCTCTGCGCGACGGCGCAATCTTCGACCTGCCACCGCAAACCGTACAGCGTTATCTGGTTGAAAACACCCAGCCGCGCTGCCGAGACTGGCGGGAAAATTGGCGGCGCAGCAAAATACCAGCCGGGCAGGTTTTGCGCGTGGAACTGCCCGGCCCCGGCGTTGTGCGCTGGAGCGGCGATGGCTGGGCAACGATGCAGGACATTCCAGCGGTGGATGCCGGGCTTGGCATTTACGCCGCTGAGCTTCGCACCGAAACCCTTGCCCCTGGCCGCAGCATCGAATTCACCTGGCATGACACACAAGGTAACTGGCGGGGCGCGAACTTCACGGTGCTGGTCGTGGCGTGAACACAACGGCTAAATTTAAATTTTGAAAACGCGCTGGTGCCGTCCGCCGGAATCGAACCGGCGACCTACTGATTACGAATCAGTTGCTCTACCAACTGAGCTAGGACGGCTTGCCGCATTATGGCCGAGGCGGCGTATGGCATAGGGCCGGGCAGAAATCCAGCCCGCCTTAATCCACCCGGCGCTTGTATTTTGCCTTGGCCCGTTCCGCCGCCAGCCCGCCATGCAGTGCCGAGCCACGGCCCGAAAGCGATGGGTTGGTCATGAAATACTCATGCGCCGAGGCCGCCGGGTCGCCAGGCGTCACCCTCGTCCAGCCGCCATCTTCGTGCAGTTCGGAGCTTTGCGCGTCGTCCCGCAAATTCACCACCATAATCTGGTCGAGAATCTGCGCATGAACCGTGGGGTTATGGATGGGCACAAACGTCTCCACCCGGTAATCCATGTTCCGCTCCATCCAGTCCGCGCTGGAAATAAACACCCTGTTCTGGCGTGAGGGCATCGGCTGGCCATCGGCAAACACGCAAATCCGCGCATGTTCCAGAAACCGCCCGACGATGGATTTCACCTTGATCGTCTCGGAAAGCCCCGCCACGCCGGGCCGCAGGCAGCAAATGCCGCGCACCACAATATTAATAGGCACCCCGGCGCGGGACGCTTCATACAAATGGTCGATCAACTTGGCATCCACCAGCGAGTTCATTTTCAGCCAAATGCCGCAAGGTTTGTCAGCCTTGGCGTTGGCAATCTCAGTGTCGATCAGCATATCCAGCGTCTTGCGGGTGGTCAGCGGGGAGAACGCCAATTGCTCCATCGTCTCCGGCCTTGCATAGCCGGTCATGTAGTTAAACAGCCGCGCGGCATCGCGGGTTAGCGCTGGGTCGCAGGTGAAAAACGAAAGGTCAGTGTAAATCCGTGCCGTAATGGGGTGATAATTGCCGGTGCCGAAATGCGCGTAGGCGCGCAACGCCCCCGCCTCGCGCCGCACCACATAAGAGAGCTTGGCATGGGTTTTTAAACCCACAAAGCCAAACACAACCTGCACGCCGGCGGCTTCCAGTGCGCGGGAGAGGCGGATATTCGCCTCCTCATCAAACCGCGCCTTCAGCTCCACCATGGCGGTGACGGATTTGCCCGCCTCCGCCGCCTCAATCAGCGCCTTCACGATGGGGCTGTCCCGGCTGGTGCGGTAGAGCGTCTGCTTAATCGCCACCACATTGGGGTCCAGTGCCGCCTGGCGCAGAAACTGCACAACCACGTCGAAACTCTCGAACGGGTGATGCACCAGAATATCCTTGGCGCGGATGGCAGCGAAGCAATCCCCGGCAAAATCTCGGATGCGTTCAGGAAAACGCGGCGTATAAGGGCTGAACAGCAAATCCGGCCGGTCATCCACAATAAGCTGCTTCACATCCGCCAGCCCGACAATGCCGGATTCCACGTAAACCTCGTCCGCCGGGGCTTCCACGGCGTCAATCACCAGCTCGCGCAGGCTGGCTGGCATGTCGGCCTGGATGGTGATCTGAATGGCCACCCCGCGCCTGCGCCGCTTCAGCGCGGTTTCGTAGGAACGGACGAGATCCTCCGCCTCTTCCTCGAACTCCACATCGGTATCGCGGATAAGCCGGAACAGCCCGGAACCCTCTACCGAGAAGCCGGGAAACAGCCGGTTCATGTTCATCGCCACCAGCTCTTCCAGCATGATGAACCGGATCGGCCCTTCATGCCCCGGCAGGCGGATGAACCGCTCAATCTGGTTTGGCAGCGGAATCAGGGCGGACATCTGCCCCCGGTCATCATCCCGCGCCAGGGAGAGCGCCAGCACCAGCCCCATATTCGGAATAAACGGAAAAGGATGCGCCGGGTCCACCGCCAATGGCGTGAGTACGGGAAAGATGCGCTCCATGAAGAAGGCATCGAGAAAGGCGGCATCGTCCGTGGTCAGCTCAGCCGATGAAAGCAGCAGCAACCCCGCCCCGGCCAGCAAGGCGCACACCTCGCTGAACGCGGTTTGCTGGGCGGTTGTCAGCTCCCTGGCGCGGGTATTTATGGCGTGCAATTGCTGGGCGGGGGTTAGCCCGTCGGCCGAATGCTCCAGCACCCCTGCCCGCGCCTGGCCGATAAGCCCGGCCACGCGCACGGAATAGAATTCATCGAGGTTGGACGCGCTTATGGAAACAAAGCGCAGCCGCTCCAGCAGCGGGTGGCGGGGATTGCGGGCCTCGCCCACCACGCGGAAATTGAAATCCAGCCAGGAGAGCTCACGGTTGATAAACCTCGCGGGGTCATCAATGCCGATACGGCTTGAATGCGGATTTTCAGCGGGAGAAAATTGGGTTTGCTCGTCCATGGCCGGACTATACCGATTTCTTTGTCATGACATGTGATGTTTAGGTAAAGAATCTATACCGCGTCCAGCATTTCCGCCAGCATCGCGCTGGCCATGGTGCGGGTAATGCGGGCTCCGCCATCCATCGCTATCCGGTCCAGCCGGGCCACGGCCTCGCGGTAGAAGGCGGGCGCGCGGGGCAAATGCAGCAGCAGCAAATTCCGCACCTGAATCGGCAGATGAAGCTGGTGCGCGGCGGCAAAGCGGGTAAGCAGCGCCTCCAGCAGCTCATCTTCCGGGGCGCCAATTTCCACGCTGGCGGAAGCCCGCAACCGGCTGGTCAAATCCGCCAGCTTATAGCCCATGCGGGCAGGCGGCTGGCGGGCAGCCAGCAGCACGGGAAACCCCTCCTCGGCGGCGGCGTTCAGCAAATGCAGAAGGGCCTCCGGTTGGGCGGCAAGCTCGGCATCATCCACCGCCACCGGGCCGCCGGGGCGTATAACCCCGCGCAGCCCCGGCCCGTTAAAAATCCGGGCCTGGCGCTCCCCCGCCCAGATATGCAGCAGATGCGTTTTGCCACAGCCAGCCTCGCCCCACAGCACCAGCCGGCCATTGCTCCAGGCTTCCGGCCGCGCCAACCAGTCCCGCGCCGCGGCGTTGGAAGGTGCCGGGCAGAAATCCTCCGCCGTGTAAGGCTGTGCCAGCTCCGTAAAGGGCAAGGCAAGCTGCCTCATTTTGGTGGCGCGTCGAGGTAAAGCGGGGATTGCAGATAACGCCGCAGCCAGAACCGGGCAATAACCCCTAGCGTCGCCGTAACCGGCACGGCCAACATGATGCCCAAAAACCCGAACGCCGCCCCGCCCGCGAATAGCGCGAAGATAACCCATACCGCGGAAAGCCCCACGCGGTCGCCCAAAAAGCGCGGTTGAATAACGTAATCGTTCAACCCCTGGCCAATGGCAAACACCGCCAGCACGGAGATGATGCCGTTCCAGCCCGGATGCTGGCTGAGCGAGAGCAGAGTGGCAGTAATGGCACCCAGCACCGTGCCGACATAGGGAATGAAGGAGAGCACCCCGGCGGCGAGCCCGACGATCAAGCCCAGATCCAGCCCGATAATGGTGAGGCCGATGCCATAAATCGCCGCCAGAGCCAGGCAGCAGATGGCCTGGCCGCGAATCCAGGCGGAGAGAATACGGTTAATCTCCACGGCCTGGGCGCGGATCAGCCCTTCATACGGGCGCGGCAGCCAGCCATCCACATGGCGGACGATGCTCGGCCAGTCCCGCAGAAAATAAAAAGTAATGATAGGGGTGACAATCAACAACGTCAGCACGTTCACCACCGCAAAGCCGCTGCCGATGATGTTGGTTGCCGTCTTGCCGATGTAAGTAACCAGAGAACTCGCCTGGTTTGAGGCAAGGTCCTGCAATTTAATTCTTAACGAATAGGGCAGCCGGTGCTGCACATTACGCATCAGCTTGGCGAAATCCGTCTGCACTGTCTGGATATAGGTCGGCAAATTGGAAATGAACGCCGAAGCCTGCGCCATAATCACCGGATAGAGCAGCAGCACGAACAGAATAACGATGGTGCCGAAGGCCAGCACCACCAGCAACGTGCCCAAAACCCGCCTTATGCCCAGCCGTTCCAGCCGGGCCACCACCGGGTCCAGAAAATACGCCAGCCCAGCCGCTACCACGAACGGCATCATGATGGAGGAGAACAGCCGCAGGCAGAGCCACAGCACCACCAGAACCGCCACAACCAGCGCCAGGCGCTGCCATTGCACGCGCATATATCGCCGCGTATCGGTGTTTTCGCTCATCTAGCCACCCCGGAAGATTGCACGGCCACGCCGCCTGTGTTGAAAGGCGGCGGGATTTCGCCGGAATTTTTAAGCAGCGTCATAGGGCTGGCTTAGCGCATCGGAGGCTGACATGACTAGCGTGACATACCGGGATGCCGGAGTGGATATTGAAGCAGGCGATGCCTTGGTGGATGCCATCAAGCCGCTGGCCAAGGCCACCAACCGCGCGGGCGTTATGGGTGGACTGGGCGGCTTCGGCGCGTTGTTCGACCTGAAGGCGGCGGGCTATACGGACCCGGTTCTGGTTTCCACCACAGATGGGGTCGGCACCAAGCTGAAAATCGCCATTGAAACCGGCATTCACGATTATGTCGGCATCGATTTGGTGGCAATGTGCGTGAACGACCTAGTGGTGCAGGGTGCGGCCCCTTTGTTCTTCCTGGATTATTTCGCCACCGGCGCCTTGGATGTGGCCTCCGCCAAGCGCATCATCGCCGGCATTGCCGAAGGCTGCAAACAGGCCGGCTGTGCCCTGGTGGGCGGCGAAACAGCGGAAATGCCCGGCATGTATGCCCATGGCGATTACGACCTCGCCGGATTCTCAGTGGGGGCGGCGGAGCGCAACGCCCTGTTGCCCGCCAATGTGCGGCCCGGCGACGCGATCTTGGCGCTGCCCTCCTCGGGCGTGCATTCCAACGGGTTCTCGCTGGTCCGGCGCATCATGGCCGATGCCGGGCTGGGCTGGGATTCTGAAATTCTGGGCCAACGCGCCGCCGATGTGTTGACGACCCCCACGCGCATCTACGTAAAGCCGATACTCGAAATTCATAAGAAAAACTTGTTGAAAGCCGCTGCACACATAACCGGCGGTGGTTTACCCGGCAACCTGCCCCGCGCCTTGCCGGAAAATTGTGGCGCCAAACTGCATGGCCCCTGGGCGATGCCGGAAATTTTTTCCTTCCTGGCCCGCACCGCCAATGTGGCGGCGGAAGAAATGCTGCGCGTGTTCAATTGCGGCGTGGGCATGACGCTAATTGTAAGCGATGCGGATGCCGCCATGGCCATGCTCCGCGCGGCGGGGGAGCAGCCCTTCCTGCTTGGCGAAGTGACCAGCACACCCGGCATTGTCATCGAAGGCCAGGACAAGCTCTTCGCCTGATGAAGCCGCGCGTCGCGATTCTCATCTCCGGCCGCGGCTCCAACATGGTGGCGCTGGTGAAGGCCGCACAGGCGCCGGGCTTTCCGGCCGAGATCGCGCTGGTGCTCTCCAACAAGGCCGAGGCACCGGGGCTGGAGATTGCGCGCGGACTGGGCATTGAGGCGATCGCGGTGCCCGCCAAGCCCTTCGGCAAAGACCGCGAAGCGCATGAACGCGCCATCGACGCGCAATTGCGGGCGCGTGGCGTGCAGATTATTTGCCTGGCGGGCTATATGCGCCTGCTCACCCCCTGGCTGGTGGGGCAGTGGGCCGGGCGGATGCTGAACATTCACCCCAGCTTGCTGCCGAAATTCCCGGGGCTGGATACGCATGAGCGGGCCCTCGCGGCGGGCGAGGCCGAGCATGGCTGCACCGTGCATCTGGTAACGGAAGGCATGGATGAAGGCCCCATTCTGGGCCAGGCCCGCGTGAGGGTGTTGCCTGGCGACACGGAGGAAACCTTGGCCGCCAGAGTGCTGGAACAAGAGCACAGGCTCTACCCCGCGGTGCTAGCCGAACAGGCCAGCAAAATCAGCTTGCCAGCGGGCTGAACCCGCCCTTAAATTCGCGGTATAAACGGGGAAAGACCAAATGTCGGCACAGCCTGAGCACACCGTACCGATTACGGGCGAGGATATCGATTTCGACTCGCCTGCCCAAAAGGGCTGGAGCTTTTTTACCAAATTCCTGTTCTGGAACATCGTGACCGCAGCCGGCGCGTTGCTTTTTATCGGCGCGCTCACCGTCTGGCGGTAACGGGCAAGCCTGGAAGCAGGGCTAGTAAGCCCGCTGCCCCATGACATTCCCCGGCGGGTCGTAATCGCACACCAGAAAATCGCTGCCATTGCCCTCGGCGAAGCCGCACCCGATCTCTGTTGTCGTCCGCCAGACTATCTGGCTGTAATGGCCAACATCCATCCAGTTTCCTGTCGTGGAGATGTCTGGAAACACACCATCCGTGAAATTGGCCTGCTCATTGCCCCATAGCTGGACAAGCTGGGTAAGGGATTCAGAGCCAGCCGAGGCCATGGCGAGATTCTGCCCCGAGCCGCTATGCACAAGCTGCCCGATCGCGGCGAGATGCTCAGCCCAGCTTTGCGCCTGTTCCGCCAGGCGGCTGGACCAGCGCAGCGGCGGCAGCCCCAGGCTGGTCCGGTATTGGTTATGGGCCGCCAGTAATTCCGCGATATTATCCTGGCTGTTCTGTGTATCGTCCGGGCTGCTTTGGCTATCATCTGGGGCGTCTTGCGAGCCACCTGGGTATCCTTGCGCATTATCAGGATAGCCAGGCGGATAAGCAGGGTAGCCGGGAGGGCCGTATGGATAGCCCTGCGGGTAGGCGGGATAGCCCGGGGAGTAATAATAATATCCTTGTGCGCCTGCCGGGCTGGCGAGGCTCAGCGCGGCCAGCATGGCCAGCGTGGTTGCTGCCTTCATAAATCCCCTTGTGAAAAACTGCTTGGCGGCAAAAGCCGCTTCGCCGGATGAGGTAACAAGGCGGTATGGCGCGGATGTGGCGGCGGGGTGGCGGCCGCCGGGCCGAAACTGGTTTTACCCCGGATATGCCTATCGCAATGTGATGGCGGCGCGTTCCTCCGCCACATCCAGCACCGCTTCAGCGGCGCTGCGGAAGATC
>JAGWIE010000235.1 GCA_028866445.1 Rhodospirillales bacterium
GGCTGGATGGCGGTCATCATCGTGGTGCTCTATCTGGTGCTTTCGCGCTGGGGCTTGCCACAGATGGGCAAGGTGCTGGAAAACCGCGCCGCCATCATCGCCCGCGACCTTGCGGCGGCCCGCGCCGCCAAGCTGGAAGCTGACCGGGCAGTGGCGCTGCTGACCGCGACGCTGAGCTCTGCCCGTGCTTCCGCACAGGCCGAGGTAGCGAAGGCGGTGGCCGATGCGAAGGCCGAGGCTGGGGCCAAGGCCGCCGCGCTGAACGCCCAGCTTGACGCCAAGTTGGAAGAATCTGAAGCGCGAATCGCTGTGGCACGCAATGCCGCCATGGCGGCGATCAAGCCGGTTGCCTCCGCGGCGGCTGGGGAGATGCTCCTCAAGCTCACGGGGGCTTCCCCCGCGCAGGAAGAGCTGGTGCGCCGCGTGGATGACGCATTGGCCGCGAGAAAGGCAGCGTAACAATGGAATACCATGCTCTCCAAGGCCAATTCTGGGCCAGCGGAACGTTTTGGGTTTTTGTCGCCATCCTCATCTTTGCCATTCTGGCGGGGCGGAAGCTGGTTAATGCGCTGACCAATATGCTGGATGCACGAACGCTCGCTGTGCAGGCTGCTTTGGATGAAGCCGCACAGCTAAAGGCGGAAGCCGAGGCCATGCTGGCGGATGCCAAGCAGAAGCAGGTTCAGGCGGCAGCGGATGCGAAGCAGATTCTCGCCAATGCCCATGCCGAGGCGCAGCGTTTGGCTACTGAACTGGCTGCTGATGCAGAAGCCGCCGCCCGCCGCCGCGAGCAAATGGCGATGGAGCGGATTAAAGGGGCTGAAGCCGCCGCCGTGAAAGAGGTGCGCGCTGCCGCTATCGACATCGCAACCGCTGCCTCCGCCGCGGTTATGCGCGATAATGTGAGCAACGATACGGATGCCGCGTTGATTGACCAGGCGATAACCGCGTTGCCGAAGGCGTTGCGGGGTTGATTTAGAGCGCTATATGTTCAGGATGATGCTGCCGCATCACCCTGAAGGCGCTCCAACTCTTTAATAAGAGACCGTTTCACGCTTTCAGCCGCCGCACTTCAGCGCGTCAACCTCAAGCTATCGGGCTCTAGCCGTGCAGATTTGGATTGAAAACCGGCCCGGAGGGAAACTTCCGGGCCGATTTTTGTTTCACGTCTGCTTCATCAATCATCGCGGTGGGCATAAGCCCTGTGGGAAGCTGCGAAATCGCCCCACTCTAAACAACCAGATGCGCCAGGAAATGCCGTTCCGCCCGGCGGAACATGAAGATCAGGCCAAAGGAGATGCAGAGATACATCACCGCGGCCAGCCCGAACGCATCGAAGGGCGCATAAGTGGCGACATAGGCGTCGTTCGTGACCTTCAGGATATCCGGCACTGTGGCGGTGAAAGCCAAAGTGGTGGCGTGCAGCATCAAAATCACCTCGTTGCTGTACATTGGCAACGCGCGGCGCAGGGCGGAGGGGATGATGATGCGGCGATAGAGGGTGAGTTGCGACATGCCATAGGCGCGCCCGGCCTCAACCTCGCCGAAAGCCGTGTCGCGGATGGCACCGTAGAAAATTTCCGTGGTGTATGCGCCGGTGTTCAACGCGAAGGAAAGCAAGGTACAGTTGATGGCGGAGCGGAAAAACCCAGCCAGCATCGGCGTGTTATGGACGAAATGCAGACCATACACGCCGGTGTATATAAGCAATAACTGCACATAAAGCGGCGTGCCGCGAAAGATGAAACCATAGAGCCAAACCGGGCCCCAGATGAGCGGATTTTTTGAATTGCGCGCAATGGCGAGGGGCAAGGCGATGCAAAACCCGATGGCGCAGGAAACCACGAGCAGCCATAATGTCATGGCTGCGCCGGTGATCTGATAGCCATCTGTATAGAGCAGCGCCTGCCAGTAATTTTGGAGAATATAGATCATAGCACCGCCTTGCGGACGCCGATCATGTATTTGCGTTCCAGGAACATCAGCACGCCATTGGAAATTGTGGTGAGCACGAGATAGACCGCGCCCGCGATGCAAATGAAATAGAAGGTGCGGAAGGTGGCCTCACCGGCGGATTGTGCGATCTTCACGACATCTGTCAGGCCGATGATGGAGACCAGGGCGGTGGCCTTTAAGATAACTTGCCAGTTATTGCCAAGGCCAGGCAGGGCGTAGCGCATCATCTGCGGAAACAGGATGCGGCGGAATACAAGGAATGGCCTCATGCCGAAGGCGCGGCCGGCTTCCATCTGGCCTTTTGGTACGGCAAGGAAGGCACCGCGGAAGGTTTCGGTGAAATAGGCGCCATAGATGAAGCCAAGCGTGATGACGCCGCTGGTGAACGGGTCCAACTGCACCTCAAAATCGATGCTGTTTTGAAGGTTATTGAGCCAATCGGTAAACTCGTTGATCCAAATTTGCAGCGAGTAGAAGATCAGCAGCATCAGCACCAGGTCTGGCACGCCGCGGATGATGGTTGTGTAAACCGTGGCAATGCCACGTGCGGCGCGGTTTTTAGAGAGTTTCGCCGAGGCGCCTACAAGGCCGAGGAGGAAGGAAACAATGAGCGAGAGCACGGAAAGCTCAACCGTGGTAACCGTGCCAGCGAGGATTTGCGGCCCAAAGCCGCCAAGATTGAACATTCAGGCCGCCTGTTTCTTGGCCGGCCCTGGCGCGGAACGCCAAGGCCGGAAGTTCAAATGATCAAGGCGTCTGCGTGGCGGCTTCAGCATTATAGATGCTGAAGTTGAAGTATTTCGCCTGAAGTTTGTCGTACTCGCCGTTTTTGTGAAGCTGAGCGATCGCCCAGTCAATCTTCTTCAGCAGCTTTGGTTCGTCCTTGCGAACGCCGATGGCGATGTAGGAGCCGAGAACATCCTTCGGATCGTCTGTGGCGTTACCGCCGATCTCGTAATCAGCGCCCTTCGGGGTTTTCAGAAAGCCGTAATCGGCTTCAACGGAATCCTGCAAGGAGGCATCCAGGCGGCCGGAGAGAAGATCGGCATAAACCTGATCCTGGCCCTGATAAGAGATCACGTTCACGCCGTTGGGCTGCCAATAGGTTTTGGCATAGGTTTCCTGGATGGTGCC
>JAGWIE010000236.1 GCA_028866445.1 Rhodospirillales bacterium
GCCTTCATGATCTGGGTGATGGTCGGTATTGGCGGCTATACGCGCGATTCCGGTTCCGGGCTTTCGATCATGAAATGGGAGCCGATTATCGGTGTGCTGCCGCCGCTGAACCAGGATGCCTGGAACAGGCTTTTCGCGCTGTATAAAACAATTCCGCAATATCAGATTTTGCATCCGGGCATGGGGCTGCACGGCTTTCAACAATTGTTCTGGCCGGAATATTTCCATCGCCTCTGGGGGCGGTTGATGGGCGTGGTGCTGCTGGTGCCGCTGATCATATTTGCCATCACTAGCCGTATTGAAAAGCGGTTGTTGCCCTGGCTGTTTTTGCTGTTTCTGCTGGGTGGGCTGCAAGGATTTATCGGCTGGCTCATGGTCTCCTCGGGGTTCGACCCGGATTCCACCGCCGTCGCCCCCTTCTGGCTCTCGCTGCATTTTTTTGGCGCGATGTTCCTGTTCAGCGCGGTGTTATGGACGGCCTTTACCGTCACCGCGCCTGAACCCGCCCGTTATGCGGGCTTAAAGGGATTGCGTGGCCATAGCATCGGCTCATTCGCGGTGCTGCTGTTGGCAATGCTGGGTGGTACCATCGTTTCCGGCATTCATGGTATCGCGGATTTTTCCATGGCCAAGAATATCGGCACCGGGCAGCCGCCGGCTGGCTGGCCCGCCGGGTTCCTCAGCAACCCAGCTACGGTGATTTTCGACCATCAAACGCTGGCGGTGCTGGCGGCGCTGGCGATTATCGCCATCACTGTACGCGCGCTGCGCAATGAGGCTCCGCCGCCGGTGCGGGACGCCGCACTTCTCGCTGGCGGGCTGGTGATATTGCAATTCCTGCTAGGGGTTACCGCGCTGGTTTCGGCCAAGATTGACCTTGGCGTGGCGCACCAGATGAACGCGGTGGCGCTAATGGCCGCGATGCTGTTGATTATCCACCGGCTGAGAGGTGCTACTCGCTAATGCGTGAAGACCGCGCTGTTGGAAATTGGTTGCTGCTGCTGGCCGCCATGGTGTTTGGCATGGTGGTGGGCGGCGGCCATGCGCGTACCATCGGTGCCAGCTTTTCCATCCAGGTCTGGCGGCCGTTCACCGGCTTTATACCGCCGATGAATGGGGCGGACTGGAACCAGCTTTACGGGCTGTTCCAGCGCACCGCGCAGTATCAGGCTCACCCGATCAACATGGCGCAGTATAAGGCCCTGTTCTGGCCGATGTTTCTGGACCGCTGTTGGGGCAGGTTGATGGCCTGCGCGTTCCTGGTCCCCTTTGCGGTGTTTCTGCTGAAAGGCCGGATTCAGCGCAAGCTGACCCTCTGGCTCGGCTGCATTTTTCTGCTGGGCGCGGGGCAGGCAACCTATGGCTGGTATATGGTGCAGACCGGCATGTATCCCGGCGTGCTCTCCCCCCCGCCGGAATGGGCGGCGCCGCATCTGCTCTCCGCCATGCTGATTTTCGCGGCCTTGCTTTGGACCGGCCTGAGCTTACGCGCTCCAGAGCCGGTGCGGATTGAGGGTGCTGCGACACTGCGCGGCTTTACCACCGCCACAATGGGGTTGGTCTGGCTGACCATGGGGTTTGGGGCGCTGGTTGCCACCTCCGGCGCGTTGAAGGTGTTCAACACCTTCCCGACCATGGATGGCTCCTGGCTGCCGCCGGACATGTTCGGCCAAAACCCGGTTTGGATGAATTTCATCACCAACAAGGGTACGGTGCAGTTCTGCCACCGTCTGCTGGCCACCATCACCGCGTTAACGGCGTTAACCACCGCCGTAATGGGTCTGCGGATGAGGCTGCCGCCCGCCACGCGGGATTTATTTCTGCTGCTGGCTGGGCTGGTGGCGTTGCAATATGTGCTCGGCATGGCGACACTTGTAATGGGAAATAATGAGCTCGGCTTTGTGCATGAGCTGAATGCCGTGTTGCTGTTTGCCGCCACTATTGGTGCCCGCCATGGGTTGCGCGGCGCGGTGGCGGCCCCCGCCAGAGCCTTCGCCCCGGCGGCATAGGAGACGAGAGATGAGTGACGCGCTGAACAAGGCAGACGAGCTGTTCCACGGCCCAAATGGGTTGGATATTGACGCTGCGCGCAAGCATATCGCCACAGCTTTGGATGGCACCGATGACGGCGAACTGTTCCTCGAATACCGGGAATCGGAATCCATCTCGCTGGATGATGGCCGCATCCGCGCTGCCAGCTTTGATACGCGCAGGGGCTTTGGCCTGCGCGCCGTGTTGGGCGAGGCGGCGTATTACGCCCATGCTGGAGACCTTTCTGCCCCGGCTTTGGCCCGCGCGGCGGAGACCATCCGCGCGGCAAAGGCCATGGAGCAGAGCGTTTCGGCAGGCGACCCCGCCCCGGCCAACGCCCCACTTTACGAGGGCGTGAACCCGCTGGGCGAAGCCCCGTTTGCGGACCGTGCCGCGCTGCTGAAGCAGATCGACGATTTCGCCCGCGCGGCGGATAAGCGCGTGGTGCAGGTGATGGCCAGCATCGCCGGGGAATGGCAGGTGATCGAGATCATCCGCGCCGGCGGCGCGCGCGTGGCGGATATCCGCCCGCTCGTGCGGATTAATGTTTCCGTGGTGCTGGAGGAAAACGGCAAGCGCGAATCCGGCGGCCACGGCGCTGGCGGGCGCTCCGGCTACGGCGCTTATATTGCCCCGGATTTCTGGCAGAACGCGGTGCGCGAGGCGATCCGCCAGGCGGAGGTGAATTTGCGCGCTGTAGCGGCCCCGGCAGGCGAAATGCCGGTGGTGCTGGGCTCCGGTTGGCCGGGCATTCTGCTGCACGAAGCGATTGGGCATGGCCTGGAGGGTGATTTCAACCGCAAGCAAACCAGCGCCTTCGCCGGGCTGCTCGGCAGCCGCATCGCCTCCAAGGGCGTTACGGTGGTGGATGACGGCACCATCCCCAACCGCCGCGGTTCGCTGACCATCGACGATGAGGGCACACCCACCTCCCGCACCGTGATGATCGAGGACGGTATTCTCACCGGTTTTATTCAGGACCGGCAGAATGCAAGGCTGATGAACATGCGCGCCACCGGCAATGGCCGCCGCCAGAGCTACGCCCACGCCCC
>JAGWIE010000237.1 GCA_028866445.1 Rhodospirillales bacterium
CTTACGGAAATCCGTGGCGTACGCTCATGCCCCGCTTGTGCCCAGGCTTCCCGGTAGGCGCGTATCTGCTTTGCCTGCTGGATATGAAACGGCTCGCCGGTTTCGTCATCCTTCAAGGTTGAGCTTTGCAGGTTCAGTCCCAATTTTGCCGCCCAAACCGCCGTGGCATCAGAGCCCGCCCCCCACCAGATGCGCTCACGCAGCCCCTCTGAATGCGGCTCCACCCTTAACAAACCGGGCGGGTTGGGAAACATCGGGCGCGGGTTTGGCTGGGCAAAGCCCTCCCCGCGCAGCACATCCAAAAACATCAGGGCATGGCGGCGGCCCATATCCGCATCGCTCTCGCCCTCGCCCGGCGTGAACCCGAAATGCCGCCAACCATCGATCACCTGCTCCGGCGAGCCCCGGCTTAAGCCAAGCTGCAACCGCCCGCCTGAAATAAGGTCCGCCGCCCCGGCGGTCTCGGCCATGTATAGCGGGTTCTCGTAGCGCATATCGATCACCCCTGTGCCGATCTCGATATGCCTGGTCCGCGCCCCCACAGCCGCCAGCAGCGGAAACGGCGAGGCAAGCTGCCGGGCGAAATGATGCACCCTGAAATACGCGCCATCCGCCCCCAGCTCCTCCGCCGCCACCGCTAGATCGATGGATTGCAGCAGCACATCCGCCGCAGTACGGGTGCCAGATTGCGGCGAGGGCGACCAATGCCCGAATGAAAGGAAGCCGATTTTTTTCATAACCCAGACAATCTTCTAAAAAATGAAATCTTCGCCAACCTGGCCATGACGGCATGGTTTGCCAACCGCATCACCGTGCATGGCCGGTCATACGGCGGCGCTGGCATGGCAGCCCTTGCATACCATATTAACGCCATGAAACTTTCCGTGCTCGACCAGTCCCCCATCCGCTCCAACGCCTCGCCGGATGCCTCCATCCGCGAATCCATCGCTCTCGCCCAGGCTTGCGAGGGCTTTGGCTATCACCGCTATTGGCTATCGGAGCATCACAGTTCCGGTGCGGTCGCGGGTTCGGCACCGGAAGTTCTTGCCGCCGCCATCGCTGCCACCACCAGTCGCATCCGCGTGGGTGCTGCGGGCATTATGCTGCCGCATTATTCCGCGCTGAAAGTGGCGGAGCAGTTCCGGGTGCTGGAGGCCATCGCGCCTGGGCGGATTGATCTCGGCCTCGGCCGCGCCCCCGGCTCGGATAGCCGTACGGCAATGGCGCTAAACCCCAATGCGCATGGTGCGGCGGATATGTTCCCCACCCAGGTGCGAGATGTCGCGGCCTGGAGCTCCGGTGAGACATTGCCGTTAGACCACCCCTTCCGCACCATCGTCGCTGAACCGCGCGGCCCGCACGCACCGGAAATATGGATCCTCGGCAGCTCCAATTACGGCGCCCAGCTCGCCGCCTGGTTCGGCCTGCCTTATGCGTTTGCCTATTTCTTTTCAGATGGCGCGGGTGCGGCCGAGGCTATGCATCTGTACCAAACGCAGTTCAAACAACCAGAGCCCGCCGAGGCGAAACCACGCTCAGCCGTAACCGTATTCGCCCTGGCAGCGGATACGGAAGATGAAGCGCGGTACTTAGCCAAATCTCGCGGTGCCTTCTGGGGTATGCGTAACAGAGGCACCTATATTCCGCTTCCCTCCCCGGAAGAAGCGGACATGTTCGATTTTTCCGAGGACGAAAAAGAACGGATCGCAATCTCTCAGCGTCGCAACTTCATCGGCACCGCACCTCAAGTAGCAGCGCGCTTGCGCGAGCTGGCGGAGGATTTGCACTTGGATGAAATTGCCATCACCACCGCGGTTTACAGCCCGGAGGCTAGAACACGCTCTTACGAGCTATTGGCACGAGAATTTGGCATCACTTAAAATAATCCTGTCCAGAAAGTCATGATATAAAACTTTCAATTTGGAAACCTTGCTGATCGTTTATTGAATTTATTAAATCGCCACCAAAATCCGTGATATGCGAACCTCCGATGTGGAGAACGCACAACAACCACGAGGATGTAACCGATGGGTGCAAAATTTCGGGTGGCATTCAGCATTGTAGCAATGCTGGGCATGGCGGCTGGGCTTTCAGCGTGTCACACAACGGCAGGGCTGGGGCAGGACATGTCGCAGGGCGGCCACGCTTTGACGAACAGCGCCAACGCCAATGCGCCACAATCGCCTGGCACATAGTTCTATTTAATTTCCACAGCAACATCAAAAAGGAGACGTGAAATGAACAAGGATCGTATCGAAGGTGTCGCCAAACAAGCCAAGGGCTCCGTTAAGGAAATGACCGGCAAGGTAACAGGCGATGCCAAGCTGCAGGCTGAAGGCAAGGCCGACAAGGTTGAAGGCAAGGTGCAGAACGCCGTTGGCGGCGTGAAAGACGCTGCCAAGAAGCACTAAGCAGCTTGAAAAATATTTCGAGAGCGGCGGGGCAACCCGCCGCTCTTTTTTATGCACGCATCGTATCCAGCGCGCGTTGCAGAATTTCCGCCGCCGCTAGCTTGTCCACAATCTCGGCTCGGCGCGCGCGGCTAACGCCTGCCTCAATCAGCCGCTCATGCGTATCGGCGGTGGAAAAGCTCTCATCCACCATTGTCACGGGCAAATTTAGCATCGCACTCATGCCATGCGCCCAGTCCCGCGCGGCTTGTGCTCTCGGCCCCAGTTTCTGCTCCCCGTCCAGGGGTAGCCCCACCACCAGCCCGCCAACCCCCTCTTGCGCCACAATGGCGGCAATCTCTGCGGCGTTCTGCTTCATTTTGGCGCGCGCCAGCGTTGCATACGGGCTGGCCACCACCCGGTTCACGTCAGACAATGCCACGCCAATCCGCTTGGCCCCAGGGTCCAGCCCCAAAAGCCGCGCGCCCGCAGGCAAAACACTTAAAAATTCCGGTAGGTTGTAGAGCGCCATGCCCGCCTGTATGGTCCGCCCGGATTTTTTAGCCAAGGGATTTGGGTATGTCGCTCGATGCCGCAACGGTACGCCGTATTGCGAAACTGGCCCGTATACGGGTGAATGACGAGGAGGTTTCCACCCTCCAGAACGAGCT
>JAGWIE010000238.1 GCA_028866445.1 Rhodospirillales bacterium
GTCGAAATTCTGGAATACCCGGAGCTTGGCATGGAAGCCGTTTGGAAGATCGAAGTGAAGGATTTCCCGGCCTTCATCGTGGTGGACGACAAGGGCAACGACTTCTTCGCGGACCTCGCCTGAACCATGAAATTCACTGTCGACCGTATCGATCATGTCGTGATGGTCTGCCGGGACCTCAGCGTCACCGCGGGCTGGTATCAACGCGTTCTGGGCATGGAACGTGAGGAATATGGCGGCAAAAACCGCACAGCGTTGCGCTTCGGCGCGCAAAAAATCAATCTGCACGAGGCCGGGCACGAAGTTATCCCGCACGCGCAAACCGCGGCACCCGGCACGCTGGATTTATGCTTCGTGGTGGCCGTGGGCCCAGAAGATGTGGTGGGACATCTCCATGCCTGCGGCGTGGCCATTGAGCGCGGGCCAGTTACGCGCATCGGCGCGCTGGGCGATATCATGTCGGTCTATTGCCGCGACCCAGATGGCAATCTTATCGAGCTGGCCTCGTATCTCGGGGCCTGATGCAGCTTTCAGAGTTCGGCTACGAGCTGCCGCCGGAGCGTATCGCCACAGCCCCCGCCCGCCCGCGTGATGCAGCCCGGCTGCTGCATGTTGGCGCTGGCTTAAGCGACCATATTGTGAGGGACTTGCCCAGCCTCCTGCGGCCCGATGATTTGCTGGTGGTGAACGACACCAAGGTGATCCCCGCACAGCTAACGGCCAGACGCGGCGAGGCGAAAATCGGCATCACGCTGGACCGGCGGCTGGATGACGGCGCCTGGCGGGTGCTGCTTCGTAATTCAAAGCGCGTAAAGCAGGGCGATATTCTGGTGATTGACCCTGAATTTTCTGCCGAGGTGCAGGAAATTCTCGAAGGTGGCGCGGCCATCTTGCGGTTCAACGCGGATGATTTCTACGCCGCCCTCACCCGCTCCGGCGCACTAGCGCTGCCGCCTTACATCGCCCGGCCAGAGGGCATTACCGAGCAGGACAAGGCGGACTACCAAACCCTCTTCGCGGCGCATGAGGGTGCTGTCGCCGCGCCCACCGCAGGGCTGCATTTCACGCCTGAATTGCTGGCAGCTTTGGCCGCACGCGGCATCGAAATGGCGAAAGTAACGCTGCATGTTGGTGCGGGCACGTTTCTGCCGGTGCGGGTGGAAAACATCGCCGAGCACAAAATGCACGCCGAGCGCGGCTACATTACGCCTGAGGCCGCCCAGCGCATCAACGCGGCGAAGGCGGCAGGCCAGCGGATCATCCCCATCGGCACCACGGCCCTGCGCCTGCTGGAATCCGCCGTCACGGATGATGGCGTGCTGAAGCCTTTTGATTCCGAAACCGATATTTTCATCACCCCAGGCTACCGCTTCAAAATCGCCGATGCTCTGTTCACCAACTTCCACCTGCCGCATTCCACACTGCTGATGCTGGTAAGCGCCTTCGCGGGCACGGAACGGATCAAATCCGCCTACGCCCACGCCATCGCCAATGGCTATAGGTTCTATTCGTATGGGGATGCTTGTTTGCTGGAACGCTCGGCTTAAGCTGGCACTTTCCACCCAACCCCGCTAATCCCCTTCCCATGACCACCCCAGATTTCTCCTTCACCCTGGCGGGCCAGGATGGCCAGGCCCGTGCTGGCACCCTTGCCACCGCCCATGGCGAGGTGCCCACCCCAACCTTCATGGCCGTGGGCACCGCTGGCACGGTAAAGGCCATGACCGCGGATGCTGTGCGGGCCACAGGTGCCAAAATCGTACTCGGCAACACCTACCACCTCATGCTCCGCCCCACCGCTGAGCGCGTGGCGCGGCTGGGGGGCTTGCATAAAATGATGGACTGGCCCGGCCCTATCCTCACGGATTCCGGCGGCTTCCAGATTATGTCCCTCGCCAAGCTGCGCAAGCTGGAAGAAAAGGGTGTTACCTTCCGTTCGCATATCGATGGTTCGGCGTTCGAACTCACACCGGAACGCTCCACGGAAATTCAGCATCTGCTGGATGCCACCATCACCATGCAGCTCGACGAATGCACCAAGTTTCCCGCCACGCATAAAGAGGCGAAAGACTCCATGGAGCTTTCCACCCGCTGGGCCAAACGCTCGCGCGATGCCTTCATCAAGCGCCCCGGCTACGGCCAATTCGGCATCATGCAAGGCAATATCTACGAGGATCTGCGGCGCTACTCTGCCGCTGCCCTGGTGGAGATGGATTACGAGGGCTACGCCATTGGCGGCCTTGCCGTGGGCGAAGGCCAGGCGGCGATGTTCGAAGTGCTGGATTATTGCACGGATTTCCTGCCCGCCAACAAACCCCGCTATCTCATGGGTGTCGGCACGCCGGACGATCTGCTTGGCGCCGTCGCGCGCGGGGTGGACATGTTCGACTGCGTGATGCCCACCCGCGCCGGGCGCACCGCACGGGCCTTCACCGCCAACGGCATCTTCAACATGCGCAATGCGCGCTTCATCGACGATGGCCGCACGCTGGACGCCACCTGCCATTGCCTCTGCTGCACGCGGCACACACGGGCTTATCTGCATCATCTTTTCCGCGCTGAGGAAATGCTGGGGCCGATGCTGCTCACCATCCACAACCTCACCTACTACCAAAGCCTGATGCAGGGTGCCCGCGCAGCCATTATAAACAAAAATTACGATGCCTATTGCGCGGACACGCGCGGCAATTGGCAGAGAGGAGCTGATGCATGAGCGATGACCGTTACGCCGGGCTGCAACAGCTCGGCGCCAAAACTGAGCAGCCCCGCAGCCCCGAAGAGGCCGTGCTGGAGCGCGTGCCCGCCAAAACCGCCGGCAAACACGCTGTGGTGCGCTTCGTCTGTCCGGAATTCACCTCCCTCTGCCCGCTCACCGGCCAGCCGGATTTCGCGCATATCGTTATCGACTATATCCCCGGCGACTGGCTGGTGGAGAGCAAATCGCTCAAACTGTTCTTCCATTCCTTCCGCAACCATGGCGGGTTTCATGAAGCCTGCACCTTGATGATCGCCGACCGGCTTATTGAATTGCTCTCGCCTAAATGGCTACGCATCGGTGC
>JAGWIE010000239.1 GCA_028866445.1 Rhodospirillales bacterium
TTTGAGGAGCCGGATATTGCCCCAGCGCCTGAGGAAACACCTCTGCCCCCCGGCAGCCGCGCCATTGCCGCCCCGGTACCGGGAAGCATCTGGCAAATACTCGCGGAACCCGGCGCAATGGTGCAGCGGGGGGATGTGGTGATGATCCTGGAATCGATGAAAATGGAAGTCCGTGTGCAGGCCGCAGCCTCCGGCCGTATCACCGCGCTGAACGCCATTCCCGGCCAGACCATCCGCGCCGGGCAACGGCTTGGTATCATCGCTACGGAGATAAATTCATGATCCCCGAACTGCTTGAGTTTTCTGCCCTCCGCTTCGCTTTTGCTGAAGGCAGCCTAACCCCCACAAAGCTGGTAGAAGCTCTGCTGAAACGTATCGCCGCGTATCCGGATAAAGCGGTGTTCATCTCCCTGGTGCCGGAGGAAACCCTGCTGGCCGAGGCCGCGAAGCTGGAGGCGGAAGGCCCGGCTGGCAAACCGCTTTACGGGATTCCGTTTGTCACCAAGGATAATATCGACGCCGCGGGCTTGCCTACCACTGCTGCCTGCCCGGCTTTTGCCTATATGCCAGGGCAGGACGCCACCACGATTGCCCGGCTGCGCGCGGCAGGCGCATTGCTTATCGGCAAAGCCAATCTGGACCAGTTTGCCACCGGGTTGAACGGCACACGTTCGCCTTATGGCGCCCCGCGCTCGGTGTTTAACGCAGCCTATGTCTCCGGCGGTTCCTCCTCTGGCTCAGCCGTTTCTGTTGGTGCTGGTCTTGCAGCTTTTTCTCTTGGCACGGATACGGCAGGCTCTGGCCGCGTACCCGCTGCCTTCAACAACCTCATCGGCCTCAAACCCAGCATCGGCCGTCTCTCCGCCACGGGCGTTGTGCCCGCCTGCAAAAGTCTTGACTGCATCTCCATCTTCGCCAATTGCGCGGCGGACGCCATGGCGGTGCTAAGCACGGCTGAGGGCTATGATGGGGCAGATTGCTATTCCCGCGCCCCCGCCACACATATTTTGCCATCCGCCCCGCGTTTGGGCGTTTTAGCCACAAAGGATAAGGATTTCGCCGGGGATAAAGACGCTGCCGCCTTGTACGAAGCCGCTTTGGCCCAGGCCCTGGCGCTGGGCTGGGAGCTGGTGGAGATTGACTACGCGCCCTTCCGCGATATCGCCGCCTTGCTTTATGGCGGCGCCTTCGTGGCGGAGCGCACCGCCGCCACCCGCATTTTTATGCAGCACCATGCGGAAGATATATTTCCCGTTGTGCGCGCTATCATCGAAGGTGGTAATAAATTCTCCGCCGTAGATGCGTTCAACGATATCTACAAGGTTCAAGCCCTGCGCCAAATTACCTCAGCGGAACTCGCCAAATGCGACGCGCTGCTGCTGCCCACCGCCCCCACCATATTCACGGTGGAGGAAATGCTGGCCGAACCGGTGAAGCATAATTCCACCCTCGGCCTTTACACCAATTTCGTGAATTTGCTCGACATGGCGGCCATCGCTTTGCCCGGCGGGTTCAGGCCGGATGGAATGCCCTTTGGTGTCACCTTCATCGGCCCGGCATTCTCTGAAGCCTCGCTCTCGGCTTATGCCGACACGCTGCACAAGGCCCTGGGCGCCGGGGCGGGCCGCACCCGCGCCCAGCCGCAAGCCAGCTACGAAGCCCCGGCGGCGGATGAAGTCACCCTCGTTGTCGCGGGCGCGCATCTCTCGGGCATGGTGCTGAATCATGAGCTGACAAACCTTGGCGCGCGGCTTATCCGCCCGGCCCTCACGGCGCCAGATTATAAGCTCTTCGCCCTTTCCACTACTCCGCCCAAGCCTAGCCTCGCGCATATGCCTGGCTTTACCGGCAGCGGCATTGCTGTTGAACTTTGGGGCTTGAGCGCCGAGGCGTTTGGACGGTTTGTAGCCGCGCTGCCTGCCCCCATGGGTATTGGCCGCGTGGCGTTAGAGGATGGCTCCGTGCATCCAGGCTTTTTGTGCGAGGCTTATGCGCTGGAAAGTGCAGAGGATATCACTGCCCATGGCGGCTGGCGCGCTTTTCTGGCTATTCCACTTCGTCGCTAACATTCGCCAGCAACGGCACGGCGGGGTATGGTTCATCCTCTCCGCCGGCCGTTCCGCCGTGGATCAGCGTTTCCAACCGCTCTTTGGTGGCGGCGAAAGCGGGGCAGGCCAAATGCGCGGCATTGCGCGGGCGGGGTAGGGGAACCTCTATCATCTCCCGCAACCGACCTGGATGCGCATCCAGCACCAGAATGCGGTCGGCCAGGAACACCGCTTCATCCAGATCATGTGTGATAAAGATGATGGTGATATCCACCTTGCGCCAGATTTCCAGAAGATAGGCCTGCATACGCTGGCGGGTTTGTGCATCCAAAGCGGAAAAGGGCTCGTCCATCAGCAGCACACGTGGGCGGTTTACCAAAGCGCGGATAATCGCCACGCGTTGCTTCATACCGCCGGAAAGTTGGTGCGGGTAGGCATCGGCGAATTTTTCCAACCCCACCAACGCCAGCCACTCATCCGCCTGGCGTTGCGCTTCCGCCTTGCTGATATTGGCCATACGCAGACCAAACATGACATTGCGACGCACGCTGAGCCAGGGAAACAGCGTATACCCCTGAAAAACCATGCCGCGCTCGCGGCCAGGACCTTGCACGGGCCTGCCATCCAACCGCACGACGCCGCCGCTGGCGGGTTCTAGCCCCGCAAGAATGCGGGCGAGGGTAGATTTGCCACAGCCCGAAGGGCCGATCACGCACAGAAATTCACGCTGATGCGTGCTGAAGGAAAGAGATTCAAGCGCGGTGACTTCAGATTTTCCAGAAGCAAAGCGTTTGTTTAGCCCTTCGACACTAACGATAACATTCCGCGCCTTCAACCGGGCAAGGCGTGCCTGCACCTCAGGAGGCTGGTCGAGATAAGAGGTGATGCTGGCGCTCATGTGGCGGCTTTGTCCCAAGGAAAGAGTTTGCGTCCGAAGGCTGCCAGAATAAGATCTGTGCCCAGGCCCAGAATGCCAATCATCGCGATGGCCGCATACACATTGGCATAA
>JAGWIE010000240.1 GCA_028866445.1 Rhodospirillales bacterium
AGCGCCCTCGCCGGTTTGGCGTGGGAGGTTGTGTTCGTTGATGATGACAGCCCGGACGGCACCGCCGCCGAGGCCAAGCGGATTGCGGCAAGCGACAAGCGGGTGCGGTGCATCCGCCGGATCGGGCGGCGGGGGTTGTCCTCGGCGGTGATCGAGGGGGCTTTGTCTTCTGCCGCCGAGCATATCGCGGTGATCGACGGCGATTTGCAGCATGACGAAACCCGCCTACCTTTAATGTTGCAAGCTGTGCGGAACGGCGCGGATATGGCCGTGGGCAGCCGCCATGTGGAGGGCGGAGATTCCGCCGGGTTGTCCTCGCCCTTGCGCGTGAGGCTTTCTGAAACCGGCATCCGGGTGGCGCAGATGGTCACCCGCACCAACATTTCCGACCCCATGAGCGGATTCTTTTTGCTGCGGCGGGATATGTTTGAGGCGCTGGCGGCACGGCTCACCGGGCAGGGCTTCAAGATTTTGCTGGATTTGATTCTGGCCGCACCGCGCAAGCTGAACATTGCGGAAGTGCCGTATAAATTCCGCCCCAGGCTGGCGGGCGAAAGCAAGCTGGACGTGCTGGTGCTGGCGCAATTCGCCGGGCTGCTGCTGGACAAAGCCCTGCGCGGCACGGTGCCGCTGCGCTTCATCTCCTTCGCGCTGGTTGGTATTGTTGGCGTGCTGGTGAATATTCTGGTGTTGCAAATCGCACTCGCCGCAGGGGCCGGGTTTGGCCAGGCGCAGACCATCGGCACCATCGTGGCCATGGTGGTAAATTTCCAGCTCAACAACCAGCTTACCTACCGGGCGCAGCGGTTAAAGCGCGGCCGCGCTTGGCGGGGCCTCGCCTTGTTCATGATTGTGTGCGGGTTGGGGGCGATCGCCAATATCGGCATCGCCAAGGCGCTGTACGCGGAAGATGGCGGCAGCCTGTTCTCCAGCGCGGCGGGGGCGGCGGTTGGCGTGGTGTGGAATTACGCGGTCTCCGCCACGTTGGTCTGGCGCGTGCGGTAGCATGAAGAGAGCCCTCGCGGCACTGGCAGCGCTCACCGCGCTGCGCCTGGCTCTGGCGGCCACCCTGCCGCTTACGCCAGATGAAGCCTATTATTTCACCTGGGCGAAGCATTTGCAGCCGGGGTATCTTGACCATCCGCCAATGGTGGCGCTGTGGATTAAGGCGGGTATCGCGTTATGCGGAGACACGCCGCTGGGCATCAGGCTGCTGGGCCCGCTGGCAGCGGCGCTGGGCTCGCTGGCGCTTTACGATGTCGGCAACCGGCTGCTGCCCGGCAAGCGTTTTGGCCTGGCCGCAGCCGCATTATTGAACGCCACGCTGATGCTGGGCGCGGGCTGCATTTTGATGACACCCGACACCCCGCTGTTGTTTTTCTGGACGCTCGGCCTGTGGGCGCTGACCCGGCTGGTGGAGTCCCGTAACCCACGCTGGTGGCTGGCGGCGGGCGGCATCGCCGGGTTGATGCTGTTTTCCAAATATACCGCCGCCTTGTTCCTGGCTGGGGCGGGGTTGTGGGCGCTGTTTACACCTGCCATCCGTACCCAGTTGCGTACCCCCTGGCCTTGGGCGGGCATTGCCCTGGCATTGCTGGTTTTCATGCCGGATATTGCCTGGAACGCTGGCCATGGCTGGGCGAGTTATTTGAAGCAAGGCGGGCGGGAGGATGGGTTTAACCCCGCGCGGGCCATGCAGTTTTTTGGCGAACTGGTAGGCGGGCAAGCCTTGCTGGCCACCCCGCTCATCGCGGCCCTGGCGGGGCGCGGGGTGTGGTGTTTGCGGGGCAATTCCAGCCCCGGCGCACGGCTGCTGCTTTGGCTTACCTTGCTGCCCGCCGCGGTGTTTTTGGAATTTGTGTTGAAAGGCCGGGTGCAGGGCAATTGGGTGGCCATTCTCTATCCCACCGCCTGTCTGGCCGCCGCTGCCGCCCCATCCCGCTGGGCGCGCCCAGCCTTGGCGCTGGGCTTTAGCATCACCCTGCTAGTGTATGCGCAAGCGCTCACCGGCTTTGCGCCGATTTCGGCCGGGCGCGACACCTCCGCCCTGCAAATGGCGGGTTGGAAAGAGTTTGCCAAACAGGCCGCAGCCACAAACCCGGCCTTCATTACCTCGGATGACTACGCCACCGCCGCTGAACTGGCATTCTATGCGCCAAAGGATGTGCCGGTTTTGGGCTTTGGCCAGCGTTGGGCATATTTCAACTGGCCCAGTGCGGCGGTGCAGGGCAAAACCGGCCTACTTATCACCCGCCGCGCGGATGCTTCCTGCCCGGATGAGGTGGGCGTTATCATCCGCAAGCGTGGGAGCCAGCCGGTGAGGGGCTATCGTGCTTGCCGGATTACCGCCGACACCGTCGGCAAAATTCTTCCACGCCCATAGAGCAGCGGACTGAATCCGATGCCTCGCTTCGCGCGTGATGCCGAAGCTGAATTCGCGACGCAACGCCTGCTGATTCGACTTAGGATCGTAGGCTTTCAGCATTCAACTTTTAGATGAACGGCCTAATACATATCGGCGAAGTCCGTGGATTTTTGTATCTTTTAAAAGATTTTTAAATATTTTTTATTTCTAATAACCTACTATTCGCACAAAAATGTGATCATAACATCTATGTTTTTATAAAATAAGTGTTTCTAAAAATTTCGATTATATATATTAACCATGATTAATTCATTTCGTTACTGCGTATACGAAATTTTAACTATTCGTCCATTTGCCGGGGTGTTTTATGTCGCAGACAATTACGTATTCGTTCAAAGACGCCAACGGTAAGGCCGATTTGATCACGCTGACGGCCTCGAACACACTCTCGACGATTCCATCGAACGTTCAGAACGCGACGGTAACGGGCAAGGGCTATGACGTAACCTCTATCAGCGGCAGTATCGCAGGCACCACCATTACCGGCGAGACTGGTAGTGTCGGTTCGGTTGAGACGAGCAGCAACGGCGTAGCGGTTTACGACAACGCGATTTTCAAAACCGCCAATCATGGGGTGAATTACGGAGGGTCCACCGGCAGCCAGGATGGACTTTCCGTTGCGGGTCTTGA
>JAGWIE010000241.1 GCA_028866445.1 Rhodospirillales bacterium
TTGAATACTTGCACCAGCCCGGCCAACTCGCTCGGCCAGGGCGGCTCAAGCGGGATACGGCGGGAAAGCTGGGCTGGGGTAATGCTTTGCGCCACCTTGGCGATGCGCGTAAGCGGCGCCAGCGCATGTGCGGCGGCCAGCCGCCCGGCACCCAGCAAAAGCGGCACCATAAGCAGGAAGAAGACAGCCAAAGCGCGATGAAAATCCGTCAGCAGTGCTTCATCCCGCGTGATGTCCAGCCCGATTTGCAGAACGACATCCTGTGGTCCTTGCAAAGGCAGGCTGGTAAGCAGCCAGGAGCTGTTGCCGGCTTGATAAGGGACGAGCGTCAAACTCTGCGCGCCACGCACGGCGGGAAATAAGCGCGCGGGCAGCAGCGCGCCCATGCCCGGCGTTTGCCACACCTGTTTCCCAGCCACCAGCACCCTGCCCTCATAGTCACGCAGCCGGGCACCATCGGTTTCTTTCATCACTTCACTGATCAACGCATCCGGCGAGCCACCGCCATCGCTCAAATCATCTTGCAACTCCGCCACCTTGGCCTCGAGAAAATCCCGATGTGCGATGGTGAAATTGGCTTCAAGCTTCCAGTTGGCCAACAGCGCGAACAGCCCCACCGCTAGCAGCGCCCCCAACGTGTAGAGCAAGGCAAGGCGGCCGCTGATGGAGGCGGGACGAAAGGTGGGAAGTCTCATCGATCCAGCACATAGCCGGTGCCGCGGATCGTGTGCAGCAAGGCCGTTGCAAAGGGCGCGTCCAGCTTGGCGCGCAAGCGGCGTACCAGGGCGTCCACCGCGTTGGCTTGCTGGTCGTGGAACAAGCCCCAAATTGCCTCAGCGATGACGGTGCGCGACAGTACCCTACCCTGGTTGCGCACCAGCAACAGCAACAGCGCATATTCCTTGGAGGTAAGGAATAGTACTTGCCCCGCGCGGGTGACGCTGTGGCGCAACGTGTCGATCTCCAGATCCGCCACGGTCATCAAGCTGGAGCCGGGGGTCGTCTTGGGCAGTCGCGCCAGATTGCGCAGCCGAGCCAACAGCTCCGCGAACGCAAACGGTTTGATGAGATAATCATTGGCGCCGAGATCGAAGCCGCGAACTCGGTCCTCCACATGGTCCCGCGCGGTGAGAAACAGCACCGGCGTGGCCCGCCCAGCCGCACGCAGGCGTTTGAGTACCTCCCAACCGTCCAGGCCGGGCATCATCACGTCTAAGATAATCGCATCGAACTCCCTCGCCAAAGCCAGGGCCAGCGCATCCGCGCCATCACCCACCGCATCCACGGCATGACCATCCTCACGCAACCCCTTAGCGAGGTAGTCGATCGTCTTCTGTTCGTCCTCGGCCAGTAGAAGTTGCATTGCCTAGCGTTCGAAAGCCCACCGCTTAACCTTACATCCAGCCGAGGGTGAAGAAAATGCCACAGTTTATGGTAAGCAGCGTCCTCAAACTAAGCCGCGGCGCCGTGCTCCTCGCGGGCGGCAGACCACACCTCACGAGCCGCGTCTGCGTTCATGGCGGCGATGCCGACCAGCAGGTCTGGCCAGGCCATATCTTTCTAGGAGCCGACCATGGCGCGATCCTCTCCGTAACCACCACAAGCGGTCGTACGCCCCTTCATTATCGTGAGCGGCTTGGCTGGTTCAAATTCTTGTCGCATCTTACCATCGAGGTTCACGAATCCCAGAGCCAGAACAGCTGAGCCTTGCCACCTGGCAGCCGAAAGCACCGCTGTCTCGCATCAGCGTTGTTCTCGCGTCAGCTTCCCGAGCGTCGTGCTGCAGATCAACGCTGTTTCGTTGTGATATTGTACCTTTAATCTTACTACCTTTGACGTGCATCGCTTCATTTTGCAATGACGGGCTTTCGGGATGTTTCCTGCTGATCGCCAAAGCATTTTTAAAAGACCTATGTCAGGTGTCTGAATTTAACGGGGCCAAGCCCCTGGTTGCGCACCCGCAAGGGGTGCGCTTCTGGGCGATCCGCCAAGCGGATCGCTTTCCGGCAGGCCCTTCGGCCTTGCCAAAGTCTGTGTGGTGTCACCCGTTAGTTTCGGCCGTCAGCGCCCCTGGCGTGCTTTTACAGAACCCCACACCGCGCTTGCCCCGCACTTCGATCTCCAGGATCCTCTGCCCGGTGGCATGATCCGTCACGATCGTCACATCCCGGTGCTCCAGCTCCGACGCTTCGAAACACCAGGAAGAACCTCGTAACCCAACTCCGGAGCCCTCCGGAGTATGGTCGCAACTTCAACACCATTCGCCAACGTTAACCCTCCGCCAATATTCAGAAGATCAGAGGCAGAGTGTGCAAACCCCTACAAGGCGGGACTCAGCTGACGCTTACGGCGTAGCCGGATCTGGTGCCTTTGCACCCATTTCGGGCTGCGCTCGCCCTCAGTGATCACCTCATATTCGCGGGTGAATTTCTCCGCTGCGTCGGCGACGGTCTTTTCCGTCACCAGCGTGCCAGCCACCTGCTTGCCTTGCAGCGTTAGATACCAGTCCGCGGCTATCTTCTGCGCGGCGGTAAGTTTTTCTTGTTTCGTGGTGGCCCGCCATTGCTTACCCCTACCGAGGCCGAGCACTGCCAGAAGCGGCTATTGCCGCGCCGGTAAAGCTGAAGCTTGCCACCCAACAAGACGTGGTGGCATCCATCGCACGCTCCCCAACGGAGCCGCGGACACGGGCATAATCTCGATCAAGGCGCCCGGCGATCAGCGGCGGTTGCACTTAGTGAAAATTTTACAACCGCGTAGCTTGTCAGGTTTTTACCGGAAGGTGACCATGTGTTAAACATGTGCTAGGCTGTTTCTGCCTATTTAGCGCCTTCTATGGCGGCTTATCTGCTTGATTTCGTTTGAAAATCTGGTTGCGGGACTTGGATTTGAACCAAGGACCTTCAGGTTATGAGACGGAATGGTATTAAATTTAATCAAGTATATTCTTCGATATTTCTAAACAGCATATGAACTACCCTAAATAATGCACTTAAAAATCACTGATCGTTTCAATTTCCGCCAGAAAATGCCCTAGGTCACGCAC
>JAGWIE010000242.1 GCA_028866445.1 Rhodospirillales bacterium
GGGCTTAGCCAAAGCTTCCGCCTGGTGCCCAAAAGCGGCGATGCCCCGCCCTCGGGCAAACATTTCGCCTGGCCAAACCGCCGGGCGCTGGTTTTGGGCCTGTGTTGCTACGCGGCCTTCATGACTGAGGGCGCCTGCACGGATTGGAGCGCCATTTTCCTGCGGTTCTCACGCGGCATGGCGATTGATGCCGCAACCCTCGGCTACGCTGCTTTCGCGGTTATGACTGCTCTCGCCCGGCTTACCGGAGACCGGCTGGCCATGCGGCTGGGACAGGTGGCTGTGATGCGCCTGGGCGTCGTGCTGGGAGTGGCGGGGTTTGCCCTGGCGCTGCTGCTCAATTCCGGGCTGGCCGGGATTATCGGCTTTGGGCTGGTGGGGTTTGGCACAGGCAATATGGCCCCGCTGCTGTTCAGTGCGGCGTCGCGGGTGCCGGGTATGGCGGCCAATCATTCCATGCCCGCCGTGGTGGCCATCGGCTATGCCGGGTTTCTCACCGGCCCGGTGATGATCGGCCTGGTATCCAGCCATTCCGGCTTGGGCGCCGCCTTTGGCGTGGACGCTGTGCTGCTGGGCCTGGCATTTTTTGGTGCCCGTGCAGTGGCTTAATCGTAATAGAGTTTACCTAGTATTTCGAGTAACTCTTCACGTGTGAGGGCCTTCGCCACCGGCGGATGGATGGTAACGCGCACAGGGCCGGGGCGCTTGTTAAAAGCGCGCGGCCCCCACCGCAGGCCGGAATCGGTGGAGGCGGGTAGCACCGCCGCTTCAACGCCCTGCGCCAGCGCCGCGATACCATGCCGCAATTCCCGCCGCACGCCATGCGGCACCCGCGTGCCTTCAGGAAAAATCACCACCTGCCGGCCATCCGCCACGGCTTGCCCCGCGCGCTCCACCATGGCCAGCAACGCCTTGCGCCCGCCGCCCCGGTCCACGGGGATCATCCCGCTCGGCTCCAGCAACGGTCCGAATACAGGAATGCGCCGAAGTTCGCGCTTGAACACGAAAGCCGGGCGGGGCAACAGCGTAAGCCAGACCAGAATATCCAGCGCCGATTGGTGCTGGGCGGCGATGACGCAGCCGCCTTCGGGCAGCAGCTCCAGCCCTTGCGCGTCGACGGTGATGCCGCAGAACACCCGCAGCGCCCATAGGCTGATGCGCGCCCAGCGCTGCGCGCCGCGCACAATGCCATCCCGCGCGAAGCGGCCGATGATTGCGCACCACAGGCTGAGCACGGCACCGCTGCCCCAGAGCACGGCGTTGAAGGCGAAAGAGCGGAGTGGCTGCATTTTATTCAATAATTTCCCGAGGCACTGTCGCTGAACAGGCTGCCCAGCCCGGCGCGTACAACCAGATATTTGCTATATTCAGAAGCCAGCAGGTGCAGGGTTGGCCAGGTGAGGCCATCGCGCATTGCGGGCGGGCGCACCGGGTCCGGGATCAGCCTTATGCCGGGTAGAGCGTGGCCAATCTCCAGCAACGCGCGGGGCATGTGGTAATCCGCCGTGACAATAATGAGCGAGCGCATGTGGTGCGCATTTGCCCAGGTGGCGGTTTCCAGCCCGTTATCATGCGTGGTGGTGGCCATATGGCCCAAGGTGATGGCGCCCGCGTAACGGGTGGCGGCATTGCGGTCATCCTGCGTAAAATCGCCCAGATACGTGCCTTTGCCAGCGCCCGAGATCAGCAGCAGCGGTGCCTCATGCGCGGCGAGCAATGCCAGCGCCTCGCTTATCCGGTCATCACCGCCGGTAAGGGCTACAATCCCGTCGGCCGGTGGCAGCGGGTTGGGCGGCGCGGAAGTGAATACGGCACCGAGATAGACCAGAAACCCCAGGCTCCAGAGGCCACCCAGCAGCAATACCAGCCGGATAAACAGCCGAGGGAGCAAGGCGCGGCGGCGGCGGCGCGAGCGGGCCATCAGGGCAGATGCCGCAGCCAGCCACGCACGGTGAGCTGTGCTGTAACCCAGCCGATGAGTGCCGCCATGCCTGGCAGCAGCGGCACCAAAACGAGCAAAGCGGGCGGCAGGTTGAAAAAGCCGCCCAGCCGGGCCGGGCCGGTGAAGGGGGTAGCCAGCCAGGCGAGCCAGGCCAGCATGGGTAAAGCCAGCAGCGTGCCGCCAAGCGAGCCGCCCAGCGCCAGCCAGATGGCCCGCGTGGCAAAGCGCCCGGCAATGTCGGAATCCATGGCACCCAGCCCATGCACGGTCTCAATGGTTTCACGCAACTGGGCAAGGCCGGAGCGCGTGGCCACGGCCACCACAGCTGCGGCCACTAGCGCCACAACCAGCAGCACGGCCAGCGCACAGGCTTGCAGGCTGGTCGTAAGGGCTGCCACGCGCTCCGCCCACATGGCGCCGGTTTTTACCAACGTGCCGGGGCTTGACTGCTGAAGCTGGGTAGCCAGCCTTTCCGCGCTGCCAGCACCTTCCCATTGCGCGGTAATCACGGCAGGCAAGGAAAGCCCGAGTGCTGCGGCATCGCTCCCAAGCCAAGGCGCAATCAGCCTGTTCATCTCCGCCGTGCTCATTACCTCCGTGCCCTGCACATCAGGGTCCACGGCAAGCGCGCGCTGCACAGCGGCAAGGCGTGTGCCGTCATTGGCAATGTCGGGGTCATTAGGTTGCGGAACCTGAATGGTCAGCGCGGCTGCGGTGTCACCCTGCCAACTCGCCGCCAGGGTGGCGCATGCCAGAGCACCTCCCACGGCCAGGGCCGCCAGAAAACTCATGGCCCCCACCAGTACCGGCAGCAGCCGGTCTGAAAGTGCCGCGCGCAAACCCAGCAAATCGCCCCTGCGCCTAGCCATCATGCACCAGCCTGCCATGTTCAAGGCTAAGCCGCGGGAAGGGGTAGCGTTCCACCAGCCCGGTGTTATGCGTTGCTACAATCACTGTGGTGCCGAGTTTGTTGAGCGCCGTAATCAGCAGCATCAGCCGCTCGGCCTGTTCGTCGTCCAGATTTCCTGTGGGCTCATCCGCTACCAGCAATTTGGGGCGCGCCACCACGGCGCGGGCAATGGCGAT
>JAGWIE010000243.1 GCA_028866445.1 Rhodospirillales bacterium
CAATATAAGGACGATCAGACCAAGCTCCAGCAGGCGACGATGGAGCTGTATAAGACCGAGAAGATCAACCCGGCTTCTGGCTGTTTGCCGATGCTCGTGCAAATTCCGGTGTTCTTCTCGCTCTATAAGGTTATCTTCATCACCATCGAAATGCGCCACGCGCCGTTCTATGGCTGGATTCACGACCTTTCAGCGCCCGACCCAACGAACATCTTCAACCTGTTTGGCCTGATTCCGTTTGATCCGACCACGATCAACCCGATCCTGCATGTCGGCCTGCTGCCGATTATCATGGGCATAACCATGTTCATGCAGCAGAAGCTGAACCCGGCCCCGGCTGACCCGACGCAACAACGCATGTTCCAATTCATGCCGATTATCTTTACGTTCATGCTGGCGCGCTCGCCCGCGGGGTTGGTGCTGTACTGGGCGTGGAACAACATTCTTTCGGTGGGGCAGCAATGGCTGATCATGCGCAGGGCGGCGGCGCCAAGGCAGAAAACAGTTCCGGCGAAGGGCTGAATTTTAAAAACGCCGGGCCAAGCCCGGAGCAGATTGAGGCGGGGCGCAAGCTTTTTGCCTCACCGTGCGAATTTTTCTACGCCGCCCAGGCGCTGGAGCATCTGCCGGAGCCGCGTGGCAACGAGATTGCTTTGGCGGGGCGTTCGAATGTCGGCAAATCTTCGCTGATCAATGCGATTACCGGGCGCAAGGCGCTGGCGCGGGTTTCGCACCAGCCGGGGCGCACGCGGCAGCTCAATTTTTTTGAGTGCCAGGCAGGGCCTGTGGTGCTGGTTGATATGCCGGGCTACGGCTATGCCGAGGCACCGAAAGAGATAAAGCGCGACTGGCAGGGGCTGATGCTAGATTATCTGCGCGGCCGCCCTAATTTGCGCCGGGTGTTTCTGTTGCTGGATGCGCGGGTGGAGGTGAAGGTTTCAGACCTTACGGTAATGGAGCTGCTGGACCAATCCGCCGTGCCGTTCCAGTTTGTGCTGACCAAGGCGGATTCGGTAAAGCCCGGCCCGTTGAAGCGCAAGCAGGAGGAAGTTTCGGCACTGGCCGCCAAACACCCCGCCGCGATGACTGAGATTATCACCACCTCCAGTGCTGGCAGCATCGGCATTGAGGAGCTGCGCGCGGCCATTGCGCAATTCGTTGAATGAGGAAGATATGAACAGCCAGGACATCACGGACGCAGCTAGGGAAGCGCATATCGTCACCAAGGTGCTGCCGTATCTGCGCCGGTATGCCGGGGCGACGATTGTGGTGAAATATGGTGGCCACGCGATGGATGGGTCGCTGGCCAATGAATTTGGCCGGGATATCGCGCTGCTGAAGCAGGTGGGCATCAACCCCGTGGTGGTGCACGGTGGTGGCCCGCAGATTAACGCCATGCTCAAGCGCCTTAACATCCAGTCCAGCTTCGTGCAGGGGCTGCGCGTGACGGATGCCGCCATGGTGGAAGTGGTGGAGATGGTGCTGGCCGGCACAGTGAACAAGCAGGTGGCCGGGCTGATTAACGCCGCTGGGGCGCTGGCGGTGGGGATCTCTGGCAAGGATGGCGGGCTGATTCGTGCGCGCAAACTGCGGCGGACCTATAAAGATCCTGATTCCGCCATCGAAAGCGCGCTGGACCTTGGGTATGTGGGCGAGCCTGCCTTTATCGACGCGCGCGTGATCCATGCCCTGACCGGTGCGGGACTGATCCCCGTGATCGCCCCGGTGGGGGCGGGCGAGGATGGCCAGACCTATAACATCAATGCCGACACGGTGGCGGGGGCGATTGCGGGCGCGTTGAACGCGCAGCGCCTGCTGATGCTGACAGACGTGCCGGGTGTTTTGGATAAGAGCAAGCAATTGCTGAGCGATTTGTCACTCACGCAAATTCACGAGCTGATTGCGGATGGCACCATTTCCGGCGGCATGATTCCGAAAGTGGAAACCTGCATGGAAGCCGTGACCCAAGGGGTGAAAGGTGCCACAATTTTGGATGGCACCGTGCCGCACGCGCTGCTGCTGGAGCTGTTTACCGAACACGGTATCGGCACAATGATCCATAAATAAGCCGATGCACGCGACCATCTATCACAACCCGAAATGCGGCACCTCGCGCAATGCGTTACAGATTTTGCGCGAGGCCGGGGTTGAGCCGGAGATTATCGAGTATCTGAAAACCCCGCTCTCCCGCGAGGAACTTGCGGCACTTGCCGAAAGGCTTGGCGGTGCCTCAGTGCTTTTGCGCACCAAGGAGATTCTGGTGGCGGAGCTGGGCTTGGAGAACGCCGCGGAGGCCACGATTCTGGATGCCATCGCCGCGCACCCAATTCTGCTCAACCGCCCCTTGGTGGTGACAGACAAGGGCGCCAGGTTTTGCAGGCCCGCGGAGCTGGTGCGCGAAATTATTTGAAGGCTGTCATGGCCTGAATGCCGCGCGGGGCGCGCGGGAAGTGCACACGCAGATGCCTTGGCAGACGCTCGGCAGCGCCAAGACGCGCGGCGCGATGATAAGCCAGCAAGGTTTTGGTTTCTTCTGCGCAGATGCACAGAAAATAGAAACAGCCCAAAGCCGAAACCAGGCCGATCACGACGCTGGGGTTGATAGAAAATAGCCAATCCATGACGAATTTCCTCTCTAAAACAAGTTTAATTGCAGGCTGGCCGGGGCGCGGCCGGGAATACGAAATTGCGAAGCGTCCAGCCGGTAGCGTTCCTTGTTCAGCCCCAGCCTTTGCACCGCACGGGTGAAGCGCTGCGCCATGAACCCGGCATAGGGGCCGGTGCCGGCGAAGCGCGATTGAAATTGCGAATCATTCAATTGCCCGGCGCGGCTTTGCCGAATGAGGCTGAGCACATGCGCGGCGCGTTCGGGCAGGTATTTATGCAGCCAGTCTGTGAACAAAGCCCCCAGCTCATGCGGCAGGCGCAGCATGGTGGTGTAGGCGCTGGTCGCTCCCGCTTTCGCGGCTTCTTCAAGTATCTTCTCCATCTCAGCATCGTTCAGGCCGGGGATCATCGGCGAGGC
>JAGWIE010000244.1 GCA_028866445.1 Rhodospirillales bacterium
TTGGCCGGCGGTGGCGCGCTTTATCGGAAGCTGCTGGAGCCGCTGGCCATCGCCGCGCTAAACACCATGCCAAAATTGGCCGCTGCCCAGCCCTTGGGGGCGGTGCTGGCGGAAACGGTGGAGCGCGGCGGATATGCCGCCCTGCCCCGCTGGGCACGAATCGGGCTTTCAGAAACCTTCGTAGACCCGGCGCTGGACTGGCTACGCCAGCGCGGTGTGGAGATAAGGCTGGGTGAGCGTGTGAGCGAGCTGCGCCCGAGCCAGACAACCGTGCTGGCCGTGCCGCCCTGGGCAGCGAAAGAACTGATACCAGAGCTGACCGTGCCGGAAGAATTCGAATCCATCTGCAACCTGCACTTCAAAGCGCATATGAGCTCAGGAGAGGCTGGGTTTTACGGCCTTGTGGGGGGGGTGGCGGAATGGGTGTTCCCGCGTGAGGAGATCATCTCCGTCACCATTTCCGCCGCCAACCGCTACGCGCATTTAAGCCAGGACCAAATCTCTGCGCGCGTATGGGCTGAGCTTGCCAAAACCTTTGGCCTGGACCCCAAGCCGCCACCCTGCCGGGTGCTGTGGGAAAAGCGCGCCACCTTCGCTTGTACGCCGCAGCAACTTGCCCGGCGGCCTGGCCCGCACAGCCCCCGCCCAGGCGTTGTGCTGGCGGGGGACTGGACCGATACCGGCCTGCCCGCGACCATTGAAGGTGCCATACGCTCCGGCGAGGCGGCGGCAGCGGCGCTGCAAAACGCAGGCTGAGCCTCAGCCATACTTCCAAAGCCACTGGCTAAGCCTGAAAAAAACTGCCAAATCCCGGAAGATGAACGCGATTCTGGATCATTCGATCGAGCTGGCCCGCGCCTCGCTTACGGCTGAGCAACGCACGGACGGGCATTATTGCTACGAGCTGGAGGCGGACGCCACCATTCCGGCCGAATATGTGCTGCTGGAACATTATCTGGACCGGATCGACGATGCGTTGCAGGCGAAGATCGGCGTGTATCTGCGCCGCATCCAGGGCGATTACGGCACTTGCCAGGGTGGCTGGCCGCTTTTTCATGGCGGCAAGATGGACCTCTCCTGCTCGGTGAAGGCGTATTTCGCATTGAAGGCGTTGGGCGATTCAGCCCATGCGCCGCATATGGTCCGCGCACGTGAGGCCATTCTGGCCGCAGGCGGGGCGGAGCGCGCCAATGTGTTCACGCGGTTTCAGATGGCCTTGTTCGGCGCTGTGCCGTGGGCGGCCTGCCCGGTGATCCCCATCGAGGCCGTGCTGATGCCGGACTGGTTTCCCTTCACCATGCGTAAGGTCTCTTATTGGTCCCGCACGGTGATGGTGCCACTGATGTTCCTGGCCGCCGCCAAGCCGCTGGCTCGCAACCCACGCAATATCCGTATCGATGAGCTGTTCCGTATCAAACCTTCCGAGGTGAAGGACTGGATCAGGGGCCCCTATAAATCTGCCTGGGGGCCAGTGTTTAAAGTGCTGGACGATGTGCTGCGCGTGGCTGAGCCGTTTTTCCCGAAAGGCTCCCGCGCCAAGGCAGAGCAGAAAGCACGGGACTGGATTATCGAGCGGCTGAACGGCGAGGATGGGCTGGGCGCCATCTACCCAGCTATGGCCAATGCCACGATGATGTTCGACTACCTTGGCGACACCAAGCATTTTGACATCGCCTGGAACTCCGTCCGTAGGTTACTGGTGGTTCGGGAGGACGAAGCTTACTGCCAGCCTTGCCTTTCGCCCATATGGGACACGGCCCTGGCCGGGCACGCGCTGGCGGAGGCCGGTGAAGCCCAGGCGGTGGCGCAAGCGTGCGACTGGCTGATTCCGCGCCAGGAGCTACATGTGGTGGGAGACTGGGCGGACAATACCCCCGGCACCCGCCCCGGCGGCTGGGCCTTTCAGTACAACAACCCGCATTACCCGGATGTGGACGACACCGCCGTGGTGGCCATGCTGCTGCACCGCGCGGGCGACCCCAAATACGCCCAAGCCATTTCCCGCGCGCGGGAATGGATTATCGGAATGCAGTCCACCAACGGAGCCTGGGGCGCGTTCGACATCAATAACGACCGGCAATACCTCAACCATATTCCCTTCGCGGACCATGGGGCGCTGCTGGACCCACCGACGGAAGATGTTACCGCACGCTGCATCTCCTTCCTCGCCCAACTTGGGGACGCGGAAGATAAACCCGCGATTGAGCGGGGCATTGCCTATTTGCGCGCGACGCAGAAGCCGGACGGCTCCTGGTTCGGACGCTGGGGCACGAATTACATTTACGGCACGTGGTCTGTGCTTTGCGCGCTGAACGCGGCGGGTGTTGCGCATGAAGATGCGATGGTGACGCGCGCCACCGCCTGGCTGATTTCAAAACAGCGCGAGGATGGCGGCTGGGGCGAGGATAATGAGAGCTACGGCGATGCACCCGCCGGCGAGTTCCACGGCGTGGCGGCCCAAAGCCTGCCAAGCCAGAGCGCCTGGGCAGTGCTAGGGCTGATGGCGGCGGGGCTGGCGGACCACGAGGCCGTGGCGCGTGGGATTGCGTATTTGCAGGCCGCGCAAGGCGAAGATGGAAGCTGGAAGGAAGCGCCCTATAACGCGGTCGGCTTCCCGCGCGTGTTTTACTTAAAATATCACGGCTACCCGCGGTTTTTCCCGCTGCTGGCGCTCAGCCGTTATAAACAATTGCACGCCAGCAATAACCGCGTGGTGAGGTTCGGGTTTTAAGCTGGGACTTTAGCCAGCACCGCCAGTATTTCCGGCGCCAGTTCCTTCTGGCAGATCAGCAGATCCGGCAAATAGGGGTCGGCATTGTTATAAGCCAAAGGCGCGCCATCAGCGCGGGTGGCGTGCAGCCCGGCGGCTAGAGCCACGGCGGCGGGGGCGCAATTATCCCATTCATATTGCCCGCCCGTGTGCAGATAAATATCCGCCTCGCCCCGCAGCACCGCCATGGCTTTTGCCCCTGCGGAACCCATAGGCACCAGCTCGGCACCCAGCGCCTCGGCCACGGCCAA